>JBKJZF010000290.1:0-12234 GCA_046715315.1 Solirubrobacterales bacterium
CAAGTACACCAAGCGCCAGTCGCTGATGGTGACTCCGGGGTACGCCCCCTCTCGCGACGCCCACCACTTCCCCTACAGCGCCGCGACCAGCCAGGCGATCGGCGAGACCTTCGCCCTGCTGGCCACCAGCGAGCTCTTCGACAACGCCCAGCGCGCCACCCTGGCGGCGCTCTGCGACACCTTCATCCCCTCGCTCGCGCCACCCGAGGGCGAGGACGACCCGCTCGGTTTCTGGGGCCGCTCGGCCACCCACGCGGTCGTCCCCGAGGGAGTCGAGGTCTCGCTGCTGCAGGCCGAGCTGCCCGACGAGGCGCTCGCCGGGCTGCGCGGCCTGCTCGATGCGCTCGGCGAGGCCGGGATGGCGGCGGCGGCGCCCCAGGAGCTGCGCGAGCAGATCGTCAACTCATTCAGCGACCAGAACCCCGAGGCGCTGGCCGGGATCACCTCGCTGCGCGGCATCGCCACCGCGCTCTTCTACGCGCTCCCCGACCTCGGCACCGGCCGTAACCCCAGCTGGGAGGCGATCGGCTATCCCGGGCCGATCTCGGCGCCGCCCGACCGCGAGCGCCCGCTTCGCATCCGCCGTCCGCAGGGCAGCGAGGAGGTGATCACCGCCGACGTCTGCGTGATCGGCTCGGGTGCCGGAGGCGGGGTGATCGCCGGCGAGCTCGCCGGCGCGGGCAAGTCGGTTTGCGTGCTCGAGATGGGCGGCTACTACGACGACCGCGACTTCGACCAGCTCGAGCTCTCGGCGTACCAGCGCCTCTACCTCAACGGCGGCCCGTTTCCGACCGCCGACGGCCAGATATCGGTCGTGGCCGGCAAGGCGGTGGGCGGCGGCACCGTGGTCAACTGGACCAACTGCCTGCGCACCCACGATCACGTTCGCGCCGAGTGGGCCGGCGAGCACGGGCTCGCCGACCTCGCCGAGTCCGAGTTCGACGCCCACCTCGACGCCGTCTTCGAGCGCCTCCAGGTGAACGGTGATTGCAGCGACCTCAACGGCCCGCACCTGCGCCTGCAGGAGGCGTGCGAGGCGCTGGGCTATGACTTCCGGCGGGTCACCCGCAACGCCGACCGCGAGCGCTACTCGCCCGAGAGCGCGGCCTACATGGGCTTCGGCGACGGGTCCGGCTCGAAGCTCTCGACGGCGAAGACCTATCTGGTCGATGCCCAGGCCAACGGCGCCGAGATCCTCGCCGGCGCCCGCGCGCAGCGGATCCTCGTGGAGGACGGCCGGGCGGCGGGCGTCGAGGCCGAGTGGATCGACCCCGAGACCGCTGCCCAAAACGGCGCGGCGACGAAGCTGACCGTGCGCGCCCCGATCGTCGTCGTCGCCTGCGGCGCGATCGAGTCGCCGGCCCTGCTGCTGCGCTCCGGGATCGGCGGGCCCGCCGTCGGCGACAACCTCCGCCTGCATCCGACCGTCGCGGTCACCGCCTACTACGACGAGCCCCAGAACTGGATGTGGGGCCCGCCGCAGGCGGCGCTCTCGCACCAATTCGCCGACACGGGCGAGGGCTATGGGTTCTTGATCGAATCGGCCCAGGCGACCACCGGGCTGTTCGCCGGCGCGGTGCCCTGGCGCTCGGGCGCCGACCACAAGCGCCGCATGCGCGAGTGGGAGCACGCGGTGCCGCTGATCGCCCTGGTGCGCGAGCGCGGCCACGGCCGGGTCGAGATCGATGCCGCCGGCAACGCCGTCGTCCACTACCCGATCGACGACGAGCTCGACCGGACCCACCTGCGGATGGGCGTCGAGCAGCTGACCCGCATCCACGCCGCCGCCGGGGCGCGCGAGATCGTCGGCAGCGGCATGCGCGCTCCCGACTGGGCACGCGGGGACGACCTCGAGGAGTTCATCGCTGCGCTCAACGAGCAGCCGATCGTCCCGCGCGAGTACGTCACCTTCTCCGCCCATCAGATGGGGAGCTGCCGGATGGGGCGCGATCCCGCGACCTCGGTGGCGAACCCGTGGGGCGAGCTGCACGACTCCCCGGGCGTCTGGGTCGGCGATGCATCTGCCTTCCCGAGCGCCTCCGGCACGAACCCGATGGCGACGATCATGGCCCTGGCGCGGCGCACCGCGCACGCGATCTCGGCAGGCTGAGCGCATGAGCGCGACCAAGGAGGCGCCACGGGAGCGGCTCGCCCGGGTCGGCGAGGTCGAGCTCGCCTACGACGAGCTCGGCGATCCCCAGGGCGAGCCGATGCTGCTGGTGATGGGGCTCGGGACGCAGTTGATCCACTGGAGCCCGCGCTTCTGCGAGCTGCTCGGAGAGCGTGGCTTCAGGGTCATCCGCTTCGACAACCGCGACGCCGGGCACTCGACCACGATCGACGCCCCCGCGCCGAGCCGCACGGTGATGATGCTTGGGCTGCGACGCGGGCGCGCCTACTCGCTCAACGACATGACCGACGACGCGATCGGCCTGCTCGACTGGCTCGAGATCGACTCGGCCCACCTCGTCGGCGCCTCGATGGGCGGGATGATCGCCCAGGTCGCGGGCTATCGCCACCCGCGGCGGGTCCGCTCGCTGGGCTTGATCATGACCGGTAGCGGCAAGCGGATCGCCTCGCTTCCGCGAGTGCGCGCGCTGGGGACGATGCTGTCGAAGCCGGCGCGCACGCGCGAGGCGTTCATCGATCTCGTGACCAAGACCTTCGGCGTGATCGGCTCGCCGGACTACCCGATGGACCCCGACCGCGAGGCCGAGTTCCGTCAGCTCCTCGGGCAGAGCTGGGACCGCGGCCACCACTCGGCCGGGGTGGCGAGGCAGCTGCAGGCGATCACCTCCTCGGGCGATCGCACGCGAAAGCTGGGAGCCGTGCGCGCCCCCACGGTGGTCATCCATGGCGCCCAGGACCCGCTGGTGCGCCCGGTCGCCGGCCGAATTCTGGCGCGGGCGATCCCCGGCGCCCAGCTGCGGGTGATCCCCGGGATGGGTCACGACCTGCCGCCGGCGCTCTTCGAGCAGATCGCCGACGTGGTGGCCGCCAACGCGGCCCGCCCGGCGCCGGCCTCCGAGGCCACGCCCGCGAGGGATCTGCGGGCCTCGGCGGCTCGCGCCCAGATCTAGACCTAGCGGTCGACGCCGTTGAGCTCGTCGGTGACCCCGAGCAGGTCGCCCTCGCCGTAGAAGTCGACCGCGATCAGGTTCGGGGTCAGCCCGCGCTCGTCGGCGCAGCGCCTGGCGCGGTCCAGGAGGAAGTCGTGAGCGTTCACCTTGGCGGCGTTGGAGGGCTTGGCCGCCGGATCGGTGTTGATCCAGTTGTTGATCAGGAACAGCGGGTTGTCGGCGGCGCCGCGGTTCGGGGCGCAGTCCATCTCCGACGGCTTTTTGAAGTCGTAGCCGGTCTCCTGGAAGAAGTCATAGGCAAGCCGGTACCAGGGGGCGCCGCCGGCGCGGTTCTCGGCCAGGACGATCACCCGCTGGCCGCTGTCGATCAGCTCCTGGAGGGTCGGGAACTCGGGCCCCAGCGGTCCGTCGTAGAGCTGGTCGTCAAGGCCCGAGGCCTCGAAGGCCTCGACGATGTCGGCGGGCTTCACGTAGTCCTCGATCGTGATCAGCAGCACCTCGTTCGGGTTGTTGACGACGAACTCGTTGACCTTTTGCAGTGTCTCGACGAGGTCGATCGCGCCGAGCTCGCAGAAGCCGTGGCAGAGGAACAGCTTCGACTCGCCGTCGGGCCGGGTGATGTTGGCGCGGACCCTGTCGGCGGCGACGACGAAGTCCGGCCCGAGCTCGGACTCGATCTGCTCCTGGAGCTTGTTCGGGCCGGGCTTGAAGTCGGTGTAGACGCGGCTTCCCGGATACCCGTAGTAGGCGTCGATCAGGAGCCCGCGGATGCCGTCCTCGAGCTGCTGCGGGATGGTCGCGTCGTGCATCGGGAAGAGGAAGCCCGGGTAGTCGGCCGCGGCCATCGAGTTGTGCGTCGCCGGGAAGACGACCTCGTCGAGTGGCCGGTCGCACAGCTGCTCGGATCCGTTGCAGCCGGAGACGACCTGCTCGGTGCCGGTGTCGTCGCCGCCGGCAACCACGATGACGACGACGATGGCGCCCACGGCCACCACTCCCAGCAGCGCCCACCGCAGCACACGCGAGCTGCGCTGGCGCGCGGCGTCGGCACGCGCGTCGGCCGGCCCCGCGATCAGGTCCAGCAGCTCGCTCGCGCCGACGAACGCCAGCGCCAGGCCCGCGGCGACCGCGACCAGCCGTACCGCCAGGTCGGGGGAGACGAGGACGAAGACGCCGACCGCGAGCAGGCCCAGCGCCCTCAGCGACCTGCCCGCCACGCTCTGCGGCCGGCGCTCGAGCACGCCTCGCAGGCGGCGCAGCTCGCCACCGGCGTCGGCCGGGCGCAGCAGCGAGGCCGAGGCCCCGGCGATCACGGCTCCGGCGAAGCAGATAGCCAGGTTCCAGTCGCGGAGGTCGCCCAGCAGGGCGCTCCACAGCGAGCGCGCCGCCGCCTCGGCGCCGGCGTCGGCCGTCGCGTGTGCGGTCAGCGCCTCGCCGACGGTGTAGCCGACGACCACCAGGGCCCCGATCGCGGCGACGCCGAGCGCGGCGCCGGTGAGCCCCGCTCGGCGGTCGTTGGCGGTGAAGACGCCCAGCGAGAGGAACAGCACGGCGAGGATCGGAGCCACGATCGGGATCGACCCCAGCTCGATCTGGACCAGGTCGGTGCCGATGCCTCCCTCGGAGAAGTCGATCAGCTCGGCCCGGAAGTCGTCGGGGATCTCCCTCGCGGCCTTGGGGCTGACGGCGCGCAGCGCCTCCTCGGCGAGGACCCCGAGGTTGGCGACGGTGATCGCGGCGCTGTCCTTGCCCTTGCCGAACGCGGCCCGGTGGGCCTCGGCGATGCCGGTTCGAAGCGCGGCCTGGAAGGGCTGGGTGCCCGCGAGCCCGGAGACGACGGCCTCGGTGATCGCTCGAAAGGCGACCAGGTCCGGTTTCGCCTGCTCCAGCTGCTCGGCGACCAGGACCCCGACCTCGTCGCGGGTGGCGTCGTCGTCGAGAACGCTCACCGCGCGGTCGGCGAAGCGGTCGGCGTCGACGATGTTGCGCTCGGTGTAGATCGCGAGCTCGCCGATCAGCAGGAAGAGGCAGCCGATCGCGATCAGCGCGATGGTGGCCACCCGGCGCGTCCCTGCTCCCAAGCTGGGCACGCGGGCAGCCTAGCCACAGGCGCAGCTCGATGTCCGCGATCCGCGCCCTTAGACTCGGGCGGGAAGCGCACGGATGGCCACCACCGCCTCGATCTTCTCGGACTTCTGGAACGACCAACTGGTCGCGAACGACCGGCAGTACCTGTTCCTGGTGCTGCTGGGGTTCGTCGGGTCGTTCGGCTTCATCCGCCTCTCGACCCGCCTGATGCGCAGCCCGCGGTTCTCCTGGTGGCCGGGGAGCGTGGTCTCCGACGGCGGCGTCCATGTCCACCACCTCGTCTTCGGGATCGTGACGATGCTGGCCGCGGGAACGATCAGCTTCGCGGGGTTCACGGTCAGCCCCTTCTACGAGATCTGCGCCCTGCTGTTCGGGATCGGCGCCGGGCTGACGATCGACGAGTTCGCCCTCTGGGTCTACCTCGACGACGTCTACTGGTCGCGGGAGGGGCGCGCCTCGGTGGACGCGACCGTGATCGCGACCGCGACGATGGGACTGGTGCTGCTCGGAGTGCGCCCGTTCGACGTCGAGACGGGGACCGCGGGGGCGGTGATCGCCAGCATCCTCGGCGCCCTGCTGGCCCTGTCCTTCGTCGCGATCTGCTTCCTCAAGCAGCGGCTCCTGCACGGCGCGGTGGGCTTCTTCATCTCGCCGATCGCGATTTACGGGGCATGCCGGCTCGGCAAGCCGAGCTCCCCGTGGGCACGGCGCTTCTACGGAGAGCGCAATCTGTCGAAGCAGGCGCGGGCCGAGGAGCGCTTCGCGCCGGAGCGCCGGACCGAGCGCCTGAAAGAGCGCGCCCGCGACGCGATCGGCGGCGTCACCGGCGAGGAGTACGAGGCCCGGCACCCGAAGCCGTAGGCCGGCCCGAGATCAGGTGGTGGGTGGTGACCACCGCGGCCAGGGCGAACAGCGGGGCGGTCAGGCCCTCGGCCAGCACCGCGCCCAGCCAGTCGCCGAAGAACCCGTCTCCGAGGATCGAGGGCCCGCCGGCGTACAGCAGGTTCGCGAGCTGATCGCCGATGATCAGCACCGGGGCGAGGAGCAAGAGCACCCGCCAGAAGTTCCCGCGGACGAGCTCGCGGCTGCGGCGGAAGGACGCCCGCACGCCCCGGTCCTCGATCTCGACCACGGGCGCGGCCAGCGCGAACCAGGTGAAGGCAACCACGCCTGGGGCGATCAGCAGGACCAGGCCCACCGCGACCACCACCGCGAAGAGGATGTCGATGGCGGCCAGGCGCAGATAGGGGATCCTGGGGGCGATCTCCGCGAGGCCGCGGCGGATCCCACTTCGGCGGCCGCCGACGGTCGCCGCGACCACGCCGGTGTAGAAGACGTCGCCGATGGTGGCGGTGGCGGTGATCACCAGCGCCGCTGCGATCACCGCGAAGAGGGTGACGCCGTCCTCGACGTCGATGTCCTCGAGGCCGTGGGTGGCCGCCTCCAGCAGCCCGATCGGCACGAACACGATCAGCGCCGTGACGAACAGCAGCGGGAAGTTCTCGCGCAGCGCGGCGATCGACTCCCGCACGACCTCTCCGAGGGCGAGCTTGCCGTGCTTTGGAGCCGCGCGGTGGCGCATCGCGAGAGGCTAGAGCCGGACCACGATCGCCGCGGTGATGAACCGGGCGAGGGCGTCGGTCTCATAGCCGTTGACGGTTCCCCCGCCGGAGACCACCCGAATCCGCCCGTCGTCGGACTCCATCTCCATGTCCAGTTCGATCGGGATCTGTGCGTCGCCCCCCGGCGCCCGGCCTGCGAGGAAGCCGAGCAGCCCTCCGCCGGCGACCCCGAGGGCCTCGGCGCCCGAGGCCACTAGGTCGGCGGCCGTGGTCGTGCTCGACGAGCGCAGCGCGTAGGGGCCGGAGCCCTCGCGGCGCAGCTCGAAGCCGCTGACGTCGAACGGCCCCGCCCGGAAGTCGGTGAGCTCGATGCTGACGTCGCTGAAGCCGTCGAGCCGGTCGAAGACGACCGGGTCGGACTCGGTCAGGTCGAGGTCGAGGCCCGAGCCCGTGATCTCGATCGAGTCGCCGTCGAACCACAGAAGCCGCGCCGCCGGGGTCGCGCTGAGCTGCGCCTCGGCGCTGCCGCCCCGCTCGGTCAGGCGGCCCTCTATCCGGCGCTCGCCGAGACCGGGCAACACCACCTGCGCGGCCGCCAGCAGGGCGAGGGCGACGCCGAGTGCGATCGCCACCTTGGTCCAGGGCCTCACCGCCAGAGCTTGGCAGGGTCGGTGGGCGGGGCATCTCCTATCGTGGGCGGCGATGGCTGCGATCGAGCTCAGGGGCGTCGTCAAGCGCTTCGGCGCGATCACCGCCGTAGACGGCCTCGACCTCGACGTGCCCGAGGGGATCTGCCTCGGCCTGCTGGGGCCCAACGGCGCCGGCAAGTCGACGACGATGCGGATGCTCACCGGGCAGGCGGTCGCCGACTCCGGAGAGATCCGGGTCCTTGGCTACGAGCTGCCGGCGGAGTCGAAGCAGGCGCGCCTGCGGATGGGTGTCACGCCTCAGCTGGACAACCTCGACATCGACGTCACCGTCGAGGACAACCTCGCCGTCTTCGCCCGCCTGTACCGGGTCAAGGACGTGCCGGCGGCGGTCGACAGGGCCCTCGACCTGGCGCGCCTGCGCGAGCGTCGCACCGACGCCGTCGACCAGCTCTCGGGCGGGATGCGACGGCGCCTGCTGTTGGCCCGCGGCCTCGTCCACGATCCGCGGCTGGTCCTCCTCGACGAGCCCACCGTCGGCCTCGACCCGCAGATTCGCACGCAGATGTGGTCGCTGATCGACGGCCTGCGCTCGCGCGGGGCGACGATCCTGATGTCCACCCATTACATCGAGGAGGCCGAGCGGCTCGCCGACGAGGTCGCGGTGATGGCCGAGGGAAGGGTCATCGCTCGCGGAAAGCCCGCAGACCTGATCGCCGAGCACGCCGGTCAGCTGACGGCCGAGATCTACGGGCCGCCGGACCGCCTGGCGCAGGCACGGGCGAAGGCCGAGGCGTCGGGCCTGCGAGTCCGTCCCGCCGGCCCGGCGATCGCGATCGTCGGCGCGGAGCGCGCGACCGACGGCGTCGTTCCCGACGACGCCCTGCGCCGGGCTGCCTCGCTCGAGGACGTGTTCGTGCTGCTCACCGGGGAGGAGGCGGAGTGAACGAGGTCAAGGTCAGGCGGCTGGACCCGGCCGCGATCGCGGGAATCATGAGCCGCGAGGTGGCCAACTTCCGCACCTTCTGGGTGTCGACGACCTTCTCCAGCGTGCTCGAGCCGGTGATCTACCTGCTCGCCTTCGGCCTCGGCCTCGGCGCGACCCTGGTCAACCGGGTCGACGGGCTCTCCTACGTCGAGTTCGTCGGCACCGGGATGGTGGCCACCGCGGTGATCTTTAGCAGCGCCCTGCCGGCGATGTTCGGGACGTTCGTCAAGCACCGCTTCCAGCGCACCTACGACGCGATCCTGGCGGCCCCGGTCTCGGTCGAGGAGCTGGTCACGGCGGAGATGCTGTGGATCGGGCTCCGCGCTGGGTTCTACGGCTGCTTCCCGATCGTCGTCTCGATGTTCTTCGGCCTCAACCCCTCGCCCGGGATGCTGGTGATCCCGCTGTTCGCCTTCATCACCGCGCTCGGGTTCGCCGCCTTCGGCATCGCCGTCGCCGGCTCGGTCGACAAGATCGACCAGTTCAACTACGTGACGACGCTGGTGGTGACGCCGCTGTTCCTGGTGGCTGGCACCTTCTTTCCGATCGACCAGTTGCCGCAGGGCGTGCAGGCCGCGGCGCAGCTCAACCCCCTGCACCACCTGGTCGAGCTGGTTCGCCACGCCGCCTTCGGCTTCGTGCTCACCGACCTGATCCGGGTCGCCGTTCTGATCGGCTTCCTGCTGGTGATGTGGCGGCTCGCCGTCCGGCAGATGACGAAGACCCTGATCGACTGATCGGATCCCGCCACATCAGCCACAGCGGCGGGCTGTCGGGCAGCGATATCCGCTCGGTCGGCTCGAAGCCGAAGCGGTGGTAGTAGGGGAGGTTGGACTCGCGGTTGGTCTCCAGGTAGGCGGGGACACCGTCGGCGTCGCAGCGATCGAGAACCGGTGCCAGCAGCGTCGAGCCGTGTCCCTGGCGCTGGTGGCCGGGGTCGATCGAGAGCACTTCGAGATACCAGTGCGGCTCGGCCGGGTGGTGGGCGTCCATCAGCTCCTCGATGCGGGTGCCGCGCCGCGCTCCGCCGAGGCCGATGCCCGGCAGCAGCGCCAGCGCCTCGAACAGCTGCTCGCGCAGCCGGCGCTTCGGCGCCCCCGGGGGAAGCCAAAGAGCGCCGCCGACGGCATCGGGCGTGGTCCAGGCTTCGCCGCGCGGCAGGTAGAGATGGTGGAGGCGGGAGCGGTAGGACTTGAACAACAGGCGCGCGCGCCGCGCATCGTCGGGGATCACCCACTCCCAGATCTCGTTGTCCTGGAAGCCACGGGCGATCGCCGTCGCGACCGGGTCGATCCGGTCTCGCTCGACCGGGATTGCAGTCGAGGCCCGGCGGCCGTCAGCCGCCGGGCTCACCGACATGCGTGAAGCCGTGAGCGCCCGCCGCCCGACTGAGGCGACGGTGCTGCTCCCGGTTTCGGCGAAGCGGCGCTTTACGCTCGCTAGGCAGGCTTGACGTTGACGGCCTTGGGGCCGCGGTCTGAATCCTCGGCATCGAAGGAGACCTTCGCCCCCTCCTCGAGGGAACTGCCATCGGAGATGCCACTCTGGTGAACGAAGAGGTCCTTGCCGCCCTCATCGGGCGTGATGAAGCCAAATCGCTTCTCGTCGTTGAACCACTTCACCGTTCCGGTTGCCATGAAAACTCCTGTGTTTAGTGCTGACTGATATAGAGCGCCGGACCCTACAGGGCCGGGTCCGATAGCGGGTCGCGGGGTTGGCTCAGGCAGCGGATGTGCCGCTCAGCTCGAGCAGATCCGGCCACTGGTCGGGGGGAGTGTCGGGCCGGCGGACCTTCTCCGGCCGGCCGGCGGGCAGGCCCTCCAGCACGGCCCGGTTCTGGGGCCGGCGCAGCTGCTCGGCGACGGTCCGGCGGGCCACTTCGATCGTCGCCTGGCGGTTGTCGCGGCTCATCAGGTTGGGCCCCATCGCCTGCAGGTCCTCGGCCGTGGGCTGGACCAGAACCACGTCGGTGCCGCGCTGGCGCAGCTTGCGCGCCTCGCTGCCGAGCCGCCGGCCGGTGCCGCTGCGCACGGCCCTGGCGACCCACACGCCGGGGTTCCAGGCGCGGGTGGGATGCAGCGACGAGGTCGGGTTGAGGCAGATGACCGCGTCGAGGCCGTGGTCGCGGACGATGTCGAGGTTGGAGGTCGAGTACATGCCGCCGTCGACGTAGCGGCGCCCGTCGATCTCGACCGGGTAGTAGAAGCCGGGGATCGCACACGAGGCGGCGACGGCGTCGGCCAGCTCGGCCCCGGGCGCGTCGTCGCGGCCGAAGGCGACCCGGCGTCCGCTCGCGTAGTCGCAGGCGACGACCCAGAGGTTGGGGTGCGGCGACCACCCGCCGGGGACGACCCGGCGAACGACGTCCTTGAGCGGCTCCGTGGAGAAGAACCCCCGCGGCATCCAGCCCGCGACCACGGCGGACGGGGGGTAGCGGCGCGGGCGCCTCAGCGAGCGCATCGCCAGGCCCCAGGAGCCGGGCCCGATCGGCGGCCGGGCGCGCTCGAAGCGGTAGACAGCGCCGGCCGCGCGGTCGGCCTCGGCGGCCGGGCGCCCGAAGGCGTCGACCACGCCGTTGAAGGTCTCCCCAGAGGAGTGGGCGACCATGAACCACGGCGGGATCCCGCTCGCGCACAGCGCGCCGATCATCGAGCCTGCCGAGGTGCCCACGATCACCTCCGCCTGGCCCGGGTCCCAGCCGGTCTCCGTCGCCAGCGCGTCGAGCCCGCCGGTGAGCCAGGCGCCGCCCTGGATCCCTCCGGCGCCGAGGACGAGACCGACCCTCATGCCGTTGCCTCCCTGCAGTGCATGCGAATCGATTGTCCCCCAGCGGGCGGCGTCGTGCCTGGCGGACGGATTCGTTTCGGCGCACTTACGGGACGCATCCGGCACGAACGCCGACCATTCGTCACCCGTTTTCCCGCAAATTGGAGAGATGCATCCCGCGCCGATCCGAGCGTTGGCGGTCGACCTGATCGCCCAAGGCGTCGGTGACTGCGAGATCGCCCGCCGACTCGCGATCCCACGGACGACCGTCCGGGATTGGCGCCGGCCTCGCCATCGCCGCGCGATCGCCGAGGAAACATGCCCACGCTGCTGGCGCCGTGCCAGGCCGATCCGGTTCACGCCCGGCGACTACAGCGAGCTGCTCGGGCTCTACCTCGGGGACGGCTGTATCTCCGAGGGAGCGCGCACCCAGCGGCTTCGTCTCACCCTGGACGCGCGCTACCACCGGATGAACGCCGAGATTAGGGCACTGATGGAGCGGTGCTTCCCGCAGAACCGTGTCGGGTCGGCAGCGCCGAGCCCGAGCCCCTTCTCCGGCCGGTCCGACACGGCCATCGTCCTCTCCGTCTACTCGACGCATCTCGCGTGCCTGTTCCCACAGCACGGACCCGGCAAGAAGCATGAACGGCGAATCGCACTGGAGGGCTGGCAGCGTGCGGTGATGCGTGCTGCCCCGTGGGCGTTCATTCGCGGTTGCATCTGCTCCGACGGCTGCGCGTTCATCAACCGGACCGGCCCCTACGAGTATCTGAGCTACGACTTCGGGAACATGTCCAAGGACATCGTCGGCCTGTTCACCGATGCCTGCGACCTCGCCGGCGTTCGCGACTACCGGGCCCGCCTGGACTCGCGAGGCGCCTGGGATGTCCGCATCAACCGCCGCGGCAGCGTTCGCCTGATGCTCAAGCACGTCGGGTTGAAGTCCTAGGACCCGCTAGATTTGTCGATCCACAGGCGGCTGTGGCGGAATTGGTATACGCGGTGTCTTCAGGTGGCATTGGGCGAAAGCCCGTGGAGGTTCGAGTCCTCTCAGCCGCATGAATCGGGCCCCCAGCGGGTAGAAAACCCTCGCTAGAATGCCC
>JBKJZF010000291.1:0-3612 GCA_046715315.1 Solirubrobacterales bacterium
CATCCGAGCCGCCGCCCGTTGCCGTCTCGCGTGGCTCATGCCCGCACCTCGAGAGCGCCCCGCGAGCGACCGCGAGCGACGCCGCCCCTGACGAGATCTTGTAACGGCGAAACACCTCCCACATGTCGATATCCACGTCGCAGCCGCCCTCGGTCGCCGCCCATGTGCACGCGTCGACGATCGCGCTCGTCGCCCGCGCGACCTTGTCCTCATCCAGGCTCCGCGCCTCGCAAACCAGCCGGCAGCTCCCCGCCACGACGTTCGACGCCGTGCCGCCGCGAATCACGCCGACGTTCGCGGTCGTCTCCTCGTCGAGCCGGCCCAGTTCCATCCGCCCGACGGCAGCCGCGGCAGCCTCGATCGCGTTCCGTCCGTCCTCAGGCCGAATGCCCGAATGGGACTCGACGCCTTCGAAGTCCGCGATCACGCGGTTGTAGGTCGGCGCCGCGGTGATGATCTCGCCGATCGGGGTTGCGTGGTCGAGGGCATACCCGTAGCGAGCCTTCAGGGCGGAGGTGTCGAGCTCCTTGGCGCCGCGCAGGCCGTCCTCCTCGGCGACGGTGAAGACCAGCTCGAGCCCGTTCGCCGCCGGCTCGCCGACGTGGCGGGCCGCCAGCTCCATCAGCACGGTCACCGCCGCCTTGTTGTCGGCGCCGAGGATCGTCTCGCCGCGGCTGCGAAAGACGCCGTCGGCGAGATCCACCTCGATCGGGGCGTCGTGGGGAACCGTGTCGAGGTGGGCGAAGAAGGCGACCCAGTGGTCGGAGCGACCTGGCACCCGGGCGATCAGGTTGCCCGCCCCGGCGCGGGCCGGCCCGGCGGAGTCGTCCTCCGCCACCTCGACGCCGAGCTCGCGCAGCTCGGCCAGGACCGCGTCGGCGGCGGGACGCTCGGAGCCGGTGGGGCTGGGGATCTCGCAAAGCTGGGCGAAGCGGTCCAGCAGGCGCTGGTCGCTCACGACGATCCGGCCCCGGCCTCGGCCGCCGCCCGCTCGGCCGAGTCGTGCCCGATGAAGTTGCGGATCCGGCGGACCCGGCCGTCGCGCAGCTCGACCACCCATGCCGCCGGCTGGTCGAGGTCCATGCCGCTGCCTCGCCCCCGGGCGCGGATAGCGCCCCGGATCAGCACCAGGCCGTCGGCGAGCGTCTCGACCTCCGCGGCCGAGACCTCCCACTGCTCGAACTGGTCGTCGATCTCCGCGGCCCAGGCGGTGACGCCCTCCTCACCGTTCCATGCCGTCCGCGTCAGCGCCGAGTGGATCTCGATCTCGGGATCGAGCAGCTCGGGCTCGAACGTGCGGATGCCCTCGTTCCAGCGGTCCCAGAGCCTCTTGACCAGTTCCTCGTCGGCCGTCATCCGGTCGCAGAGGCTACGCGAGCGCTAGGAGGCCGTGACAACCCAGCAGTGGCCGTCGAGGCCGTCCTCCCGCTCGGCCAGCAGCGACGCGACCTTCGCGTGGACGGTGTCTCGGACCTCATCCTGCTGTGCGGCGGAGAGGCTGTCGAACACCTCGGTTATCGGCCCCGCAAGCGCGATCGTCTTATCCCAGTGCTCCTTGGGATCGGTGTAGCCCCACGACACTGCGACCTCCTCGATCGAGTGGTCTGCGAACCCGGCGCCGCTGACCAGCTCGTCGATCCGCGCCTGGTCGGCCAGCGCGAAGATCCCCGGGGCGCCGGGCTCCGGCGGCGGCATGTGCCCAAGCTCGACGATCGTCATCCCCGGAATCGCGGCCCAGAGGTTGCGGTCGGGGGCCGTCCACACGGCGAACGCCAGGCGGCCCCGGTCGCGCAGCACCCTCCTGGTCTCGGCGAGCGCGACGGCGGGGTCGGCCATCAGCATGTACCCCCAGCGGCAGAGGACGCCGTCGACGCTCGAGTCCTCGAGGTCCATCCGCTCGACGTCGAGCTGGCGGTACTCCACGTTGTCGAGGCCGAGCCGCTCGCCCTCGGACCGGGCCGCCTCGACCATCCCCGGCGCGAAGTCGGTGGAGATCAGGCGGCCGTCCGGACCGGCTCGCTCGGCCGCGATCAAGCCGGTGTCGCCGGTGCCGGCCGCGACCTCGAGGATCGTCTGGCCGGGCTGAGGATCGAGGCGCTCGATCAGCCGCTCGCGGACGCCTGCGGTGGGCTCGCGCATGAACTCGCGCTCGCGGTCCCAGTTGGAGGACATTCGGTCCCAGGTCGCGAGCGAACGCTGACGGTATTCGTCGAGATCCATGCCCGGCGAGTCTACGCCGATTCAGGGCTCCCGGGGCACCGATCCTTGACTAGCGCTGACGCTCGACGCTGACCTCCTCGGAGTCCACCCGCTCAGCCTCGGCGACCTCGCTGGAGGCCTCCTCGGTGCCCCGGCTGCGGGCGAGCTTGGTGGCGGCACCGACGAAGTCGCGGAACAGCGGCTCGGGCCTGGTCGGGCGCGAGTTGAACTCCGGGTGGAACTGCGAGGCGACGAAGAAGGGATGGTCGGGAAGCTCGACGATCTCGACCAGGCGCTCGTCCGGAGAGGTGCCGCTGCAGACGAGCCCCTCGTCCTCGAGGCGGCGGCGGAGCATGTTGTTGACCTCGAAGCGGTGGCGGTGGCGCTTGTAGATCACGGCCTCGCCGCCGAAGGTCTCTCGCGCCCTGGTGCCCTCGTGAAGCTTCACCGGGTCGGCGCCCAGCCGCATCGTCCCGCCCATGTCGGAGACCTCCTTCTGCTCCGGCAGCAGGTCGACCACAGGGAACGGCGTCTCGGGGTCGAACTCGGTCGAGTTGGCGCCGTCCATGCCGGCGACGTGGCGGGCGAACTCGGCGACGGCGATCTGCATCCCCAGACAGATGCCCAGATAGGGGATGCCGTTCTCGCGGGCCACCTGGGCGGCGCGGATCTTGCCCTCGATCCCGCGCTCGCCGAAGCCACCAGGGATCAGGATCCCGTCGGCCCACTCGGCCAGCTCATCGGGGTCGAAGTCCTCGGAGTCGATCAGCTCGACGTCGACGTCGATGCCGTGCTGATAGCCACCGTGATGGAGCGCCTCGATCACCGACTTGTAGGCGTCGACGAGCCGGACGTACTTGCCGACGAGGGCGATCCGGGCGGTGCCCTCGGAGCCGTCGGCGCGGCGGACCAGCTCCTCCCACTCGCCCAGCTCGGGAGGCTCGGCATCGACCGCGAAGTGGTCGAGGACGAGGTCGTCGATCCCCTCGGCGCGCAGCACCAGCGGCACCTTGTAGATGTTGTCGACGTCGCGGGCCGAGATCACGGCCTCCTCGGGGACGCTCGCGAAGAGGGCAATCTTGCGGCGGATCTCGCGGTCGAGCCCCCTGTCCGAGCGGCAGACGAGCGCGTGCGGCTGGATGCCGATGCGGCGCAGCTCGTTGACCGAGTGCTGGGTGGGCTTGGTCTTCATCTCGCCGGCGTGGCCGATGTAGGGGACCAGCGTCAGGTGGACGAACATGCAGCGCTTCGGGCCGAGCTCGGAGTAGAGCTGGCGGATCGCCTCCAGGAACGGCAGCGACTCGATGTCGCCGACGGTGCCGCCGATCTCGGTGATCACGAAGTCGGCCGCCTGCGACTCGGCGACGATCAGGATCCGCTGCTTGATCTCGTCGGTGATGTGCGGGATCACCT
>JBKJZF010000292.1:0-2587 GCA_046715315.1 Solirubrobacterales bacterium
TCAGCGACCGCAGCGCCACCTACCTGGCCGCCGGACGGCCGGTGATCACGCAGGAGACGGGGTTCAGCAACACGCTGCCGAGCGGCACGGGCCTCTTCGGGTTCTCCGAGATCGAGGAGGTCGCTTCGGCGGTCACCGCGATCGAGTCCGACTACCCGCGTGCGAGCGCCGCCGCGGCGGAGATCGCCCGGGAGTGCTTCGACTCGCGGGTCGTCCTCGGCCGGATGCTCTCCGAGCTGGGCCTCTCCCGCGCGGGCCGGCGCTCGGACACGGCGCGCGCGCAGCGTGACCGTGGCGCCGGGCCGTTCCCGGCAGAGATGCCGCTGATCCCGGTCTCGCGCCGCCCGATCGAGCTGCCCGCCGAGACGATCTCTGCCGCGATGCGCGGCATCGCGCCCCGCGCGACGGGGGCGGCCGCGCTCGGGCCCGGCTCGGCGAGCGTCGTCGTCGTCACCTACGAGAACCTGGCGCTCACCCGCCTCTGCCTGGAGAGCCTTCTCCACTCCCGCGGCGACTCGCCGCTCGAGGTGATCGTCGTCGACAACGGCTCCCGCGACGGCACCACGCAATACCTGGCCGGGCTGGCCACCCGCCATCGCCACGTGCGCATCCTCCTCAACGGCTACAACGCGGGCTTCGCCGGCGCCTGCAACCAGGGGCTCGAGCTCGCCCGCGGCGACCGTCTGGTGCTGCTCAACAACGACACGATGCTGGCGCCGGGAACCTTCCCGCGCCTGCTTGCGCACCTCGACGACCCCACGGCCGGCCTCGTCGGTCCGGTCACCAACAGGATCGGCAATGAGGCCGAGGTCGCGACCGAGTACCGCACCTGGGGTCAGTTCCTGGCGGAGGCCGAGGCCCGCGCCGCCACGCACCCCGGGCGCAGCTTCGAGCTGGCGGTCCCGGCTATGTTCTGCCTGGCGATGACGCGCGACACCTACGAGCGGCTCAGCCCACTCGACACCCGCTTCGAGGTGGGGATGCTCGAGGACGACGACTACGCCGAGCGCGCCCGCGCCGCCGGCTACCGGCTGCTGTGCGCGGAGGACGTGCTCGTGCACCACTTCGGCGAGGCCTCGTTCGGGAAGCTGGTGCCGACGGGCGAGCACGCGCGGCTCCTGCGGGCGAACCAGCAGCGCTTCGAGGAGAAGTGGGGAAAGCCGTGGCAGCCCTACGGAAGGCGCCTCGACCCGCGCTACCGCGAGATGGTCGCGCGCGTCCGGGGACTCGTCTCGCGCCAGCTGCCCCCCGGCGCCGTGGTCGCCGTGGTCAGCCGGGGAGACGACGACCTGGTCGACCTCCCGTCCGGGAAGGGCCTTCACTTCCCGCAGGATCCCGGCGGCCTCTATGCAGGGCATCATCCGGCCGACAGCGACGAAGCGATCCGCGAGCTGAAGGCGATCCGCCGCAAGGGCGCCGGGTATCTGCTGCTCCCGGAGACCGCCCTCTGGTGGCTCGAGCACTACGACGGGCTGCGCGAGCACCTCGGCGAGCATTGCCCGGTCGTCGCCCACTGCGACGGAACCGGGACCCTCTTCGACCTCTCGGGACTCCGCGTGGGGGACGCGGGAGGGCCGGAAGCGCTGGCGACGAGCAAGGCGGCACCCCAATGAACCTCGCCGCCGCGGGA
Organism: Solirubrobacterales bacterium; assembly: GCA_046715315.1. GTDB lineage: Bacteria > Actinomycetota > Thermoleophilia > Solirubrobacterales > 70-9 > JBDTSW01. The sequence goes on from JBKJZF010000292.1 coordinate 1,631, forward strand.
CCGGACGCCGCCCAGGCCGTGCTCGAGGATCTGCGGGACGCCTACCCGCAGGTGCGAGCGCGGATACACGAGCTCGTCGCGAGCGCCCTCCCGGCCGGGTCCACGGTGGCGATAGTCAGCAAGGGCGACGACGAGCTGCTGCGCCTCGACGACAGGCGCGGCTGGCATTTCCCTCGAACCGACGGCGGGCACTTCGCCGGCTATCACCCCGAGGACGGCCGTTCGGCCGTCGCCCATCTGGACGAGCTCAAGCAGCGCGGGGCGGACTACTTCCTGCTGCCCAGCACCTACTCGTGGTGGCTCGAGCAGTACCCCGAGCTCGCCGCCTACCTGCGCACGAGCTGCAAGACCGTTGTCTCCGAGCCCGACACCTGCACCATCTTCAAGCTGGATCCGGCCTCGGGGCCGGCCCTTGCCCCACTCGACAGCACCACCGATTCGGCGGTCGATCGCCTGCTCGCCCCCCTGCGCTCGGTCGTGCAGGCGCTGCTGCCGGCGGGCGAGACCGTCCTGGTGCTGACGGCAGGAGACGACCGGCTGCTGGAGATCGGCCAGCGGGCCCGGCGCTTCCCCGGAGAGGGATCCGCGGGCCACGCCGGCGCGGACCCGGACCAGGGCGAGCGCGCGGTGGCCGAGCTCGAGGTGATGCGCAGGCGCGGCGTTCACTACCTGGTCATTCCCCGCAGCTCCTTCTGGTGGGTCGAGCAGTGCGGTGAGCTGCGGGACCACCTCGCCACCCGCAGCCGCCTGCTGGCGAGGCGCGAGCGCATCTGCGCCGTCTTCGAGCTCGAGGCGGGCGCAGCGAACGGGAGGTCGGATCGTGAGTAGGCCCAAGGTCCTCTACGTCGCCCACAACCACCCCACGATCCGCCCCGGCGGGGCCGAGGCCTACGCGCTGGAGCTCTACGAGGCGATGCGCTACCCGGGCCGCTACGAGCCCATGCTGCTCGCCCGGAC
>JBKJZF010000293.1:0-12972 GCA_046715315.1 Solirubrobacterales bacterium
ACTCTGCACTCTGTCTTGAACGGGTGGCCAACCCATTGAGTCTACGCAGCCCGCCGGGCATCCCCGGCGGGCGGTCTTCCACCCCTCAGCCGAGGGCGCGCCCGTACTGGCGCTCGTAGTAGGAGCGGTAGTCGCCGGAGCGGATCGGGCCCCACCAGGCCTCGTTGTCGCGGTACCAGGAGACGGTCCGCTCGATTCCCTCGCCGAAGGACACGGCGGGCTCCCAGCCCAGCTCGGAGCGCAGCTTCTCCGACGCCAGCGAGTAGCGGCGGTCGTGGCCCGGGCGGTCGGCCACGTGCTCGATCAGGGACTCGTCGCGCCCGGTCAGCTCGAGGATCCGCCGCACGACGTCGATGTTGGCAAGCTCGTCGGGCCCGCCGGCGTTGTAGACCTGGCCGGCGATGCCGCGCTCGAGCGCCAGCTCGATGGCGGTGGCAAAGTCGTCCACGTACAGCCAGTTGCGCACCTGCATGCCGTCGCCGTAGACGGGCAGCCGATCGCCGGCCAGCGCGTTCAGCGCGCACAGCGCGATCAGCTTCTCCGGGTGCTGGCGGGGGCCATAATTGTTGGAGGCTCGGACGATCAGCGCGTCGGCGCCGTAGGTGTGGTGGAAGGCGCCGACGATCAGGTCGCCCCCGGCCTTGGACGCCGAATACGGCGAGGACGGGTCAAGCGGCGAGGACTCGGTGAACGAGCCCGACTCGAGCGAGCCGTAAACCTCGTCGGTCGAGACCTGCACGTGGCGCACGCCGGCGGCGCGGGCGGCATCGAGCAGGACGAAGGTGCCGAAGACATCGGTCTGGATGAACTCGCCGGGCGAGTGGATCGAGCGGTCCACGTGGGACTCCGCGGCGAAGTTGACGACGGCCTCGCAGCCTTCGAGGGCGGCGGCGGCGGCCTCGGCGTCGGCGATGTCGCCCTCGACCAGCTCGCAGCGCGCGAGGCCCTCGAGGTTCTCTCGCCGGCCCGCGTAGGTGAGCTTGTCGAGCACGCGGACGGACCCGCCGGGGTCCGCCCCGAGCCGGTGGCGGACGAAGGCCGAGCCGATGAAGCCGGCGCCGCCGGCGACCAGCACCCTCATGTCGGCCCCGCCGCTGCGGCGGCACGGTCGCGCTCTGCCATGTACTCGGCCAGCGCAACCCGCCAGTTCGGCAGCACCACGGGATCGGGGTGCTCGCTGGCGAGGACGGAGTAGGCGGGTCGCGGCGCGGGGCGCCCGAGCATCTCGGTCCGGGCCGCCATCACCCGGGTCTCGAGGCCCCCCTGGTCGAAGATCTCCTGCGCGAACTCGAACCACGAGCACGAGCCGCTGCCGCTGACGTGGTGGATCCCGTAGTCGTCGGACTCGGCCAGCAGCGCGATCGCCCCCGCCAGGTGGCGCGTGTAGGTGGGCGAGCCGACCTGATCGGAGACAACGAGCACCTCCGGCTGCTCGGCGCCGATCCGCAGCATCGTCTCGATGAAGTTCGCGCCGCCCGTCCCGAACAGCCAGGCGCTGCGCACGATCATGTGCCGGGAGTTGGCGACAGCGACGGAGGTCTCGCCCGCTTGCTTCGACCGTCCGTAGGCCGAGAGGGGGTGCGCCAGGTCCGACTCGACGTAAGGGGAGGCCTTGGTGCCGTCGAAGACGTAGTCGGTGGAGGGGTAGATGATCGACGCCCCCACGGTCCCGGCCGCAACCGCGAGCAGGCCGGCGCCGGTGTCGTTGACCTCCATCGCCGCGCGCTCCTGCGCCTCGGCACCATCGACGTCGGTCCAGGCGGCGCAGTCGACGATCACGTCGGGGCGCAGCCGGGAGACATAGGCGTCGACCCAGGGGCCGTCGGTCACGTCGAGGTCGCGGCGGGCGAGCCCGACCACGTCGTGGCCGCGGCGCTCACAGGCGTCGACCACGTCCCGGCCGAGCATCCCCCCCGCGCCGGTGACCAGGACCCTGGTTCTGATCGCGCCCCGACCGCTCACGGGATCTCGATCTCCGAGTTGTCGCCGACGATCATCCGCAACGTCTTCGGCACTCCCTCGCCGCGCGTGACCTTGACGTTGCGGCCCACCAGGCTCGCCTCCATCCGCGCCTCGAGGTCGGTGACGCTCGAGCCCTGGAGCAGGATCGAGTGCTCGACCTCGCAGCGCTCGACGGTGACGTCTCGGTCGAGCGAGGTGTAGGGGCCGATGTAGGCGTCTCGGACCACCGCTCCCTCGCCGATGATCGCCGGCCCGCGCACCGTCGAGCGCTCGAGCACGGCCCCGGGGGCGATCGCCACCTTGCCCTCGACCTTGGAGTCCGTCAGCTTGCCGTCGACCCGGCGCTCGATCTCCTCCAGCACCAGCCGGTTGGCCTCGAGGATGTCGGCCAGCTGCCCGGTGTCCTTCCACCATCCGGTGACGGTGTGGCTCTCGACGCTGCGGCCGCCGTCGATCAGGGTCTGGATCGCGTCGGTGATCTCCAGCTCGCCGCGCCCGGAGGGCTCGATCCGCTTCGCCGCCTCGAAGATCCGCGGGCCGAACATGTAGACGCCGACCAGCGCCATCTCGGACGGCGGGTCCTTCGGCTTCTCGACCAGCCGCACGACGCGCTCACCGTCAAGCTCGGCGACCCCGTAGTTGCCGGGGTCGGGGACGCGGGTGAGCAGGATCAGCGCATCGGGCTCGGACGAGCGGAAGCGCTGGACCAGGTCGGTGATGCCGTCGCGCAGCAGATTGTCGCCCAGGTACATCACGAAGGGGGCGCCCGAGAGGAACTCCTCGGCGGTCAGCAGCGCGTGCGCCAGGCCCAGGGGCTCGTCCTGTCCGATGAAGGTGACGGTGGCCCCGAAGGCCGAGCCGTCGCCGACCGCCTCGCGGATCTCGTCGCCGGTCTCCGGGGCGATGATGATGCCGATCTCCGTGATTCCCGCCGCCACCAGGGCGTCGATCCCGTAGAAGAGCACGGGCTTGTTCGCAACCGGCACCAGTTGCTTGGCGGAGGTGTGGGTTATCGGGCGCAGCCGGGTGCCGGCACCGCCCGAGAGGATCAGGCCCCGGAGGTTCTCCATCGGCGAGAGGCTAGTAGGTGCCGCCCAGCTTCGAGTGATCCCAGGAGGCCACGCGGACGGACTCGAAGCTGATCGCGACCCGCTTCGGCGCCTGCGTCCGCAGCGCCTCGGCGGCATCACCGGAGACCGAGTCGATGCCCTCCGCGTAGCGGACGGTGAGCTCCTTGGCGAACTCGAGGACGGTGTCGAAGTCGCGGTGCAGGGTGGCCTCCGCCTCGATCTGGATGCCGCGCAGCTCGGTGTACTCGGTGCCCGTCTCGATCAGCAGGGTGGCGCGGGGGTCGCGCTCGAGGTTGCGGACCTTCTGCGACTTGGCGTAGGTCCAGATCCAGATGCGCCCGTGGCGCGGCACGTACCAGAGCGGCATCGAGTGCGGCCATCCGCGGGGGCCGTGCGTGGAGACGATGACGATGCGCTCGGCCTCGAGCAGCTCCAGCTGCTCCGCCTCGGTCAGCACTATCTGGTCGCGCCTGCTCAATCCGACCCCGTCGCCCCCGGACGCGAAGCGGAGGAGGAGGCTGGCAGTAGTTGCAGCAGCTTCCACGGCCCCTCGCCCGTCATCGCCTGGGTCTGCCCCGCCGCCCAGCGGGGCTGCAGGTCGTCGTAGTGGGGGCTGCCCGGCTGCCCGGACTGCCCGGTGAACTGCTGCCAGCGCGAGCGTTCGGGGGCCTGGGGGTCGGCGACGATCCGCCAGCACGGAGCCCAGATCGCGGCGAAGGGCTCGTTCGGGTCCCAGCCCACCTGCGAGACGGTCTCCTGGGCGCCGCCGACCTCGACGGTCCGGTTGAAGATCCGGCCCAGCAGCGGGTTGGCGGCCCCGAGCGCGTGCGGGAAGTCGACCGCGTGCACCCGCCCCCAGCGCCAGCGCTCGGGATCGCCGCCGAAGCGATCAGCCAGGTCGTCGATCGCGCCGCGCAGCGAGTCCAGCGCGAGCTCGTCCCAGGAGCCGCCGATCAGCGCCTCGTCGCCCTCCTCCCAGAGGCCGAGAAGGTGTGATTGCCAGCGCCAGGGCGAGGTGATGTGGGCGAGGAAGCCGTTGTCGGCGCGGTCGAGCCAGCGCTCGGCCAGGTCGCGGTCGCCGATCGCCGCGCGGGCCACCTCGCGCGCGAAGCGCAGCGTGAACGCCTGGAAGATCGTCGCCGCGACCGAGTCGGGGCTCATCCGGCAGTCCCAGCTTCGCAACCGCTCGATCGCCGCGGTCTCGCGCTGGTCGCGAGCGGCGAGCCTGACCAGGCGGCTGACCGTCTCGACCCCCGGGATCGAGTGCTGGTCGAGCTGCATCGCGACGAAGTCGTCGAGGTCGAGCTCGGCCGAGGCCTCGATCAGCTCGGAGATCCGGCGGGCGCGGTAGCCGTCGAGGTAGTCCGAGGAGACGTGGTGGGGAAAGCCCGGAGGGGTGATCCGGTTGTTGGCGGTGACCACGTAGCCGGCATCGGGGTCGGTCAACTCGGGCTGCTCGGAGTAGGGCACCCAGCCGTCCCACTCGTATTCGCCCGTCCACCCGGGCTTGGGCAGATCCGGGCAGCCCCCGCGGCGCTTCGGCAGGCGACCCATCGTCTTGTAGCCGATCGACCCCTGGCGGTCAGCCCAGACGAGGTTCGAGACCGGCATCGCGACGTCGCCGAGCCGAGCGACTGCGTCGGGGCCGCTGCTGTAGTCGAGCATCGCGAAGCTGGCGGAGCTGACGCCGGGGAAGCGCAGACCCGACCAGCTCAGGGCAAGCGGCTCGTAGGTGTCGGCGCCGAGCGCGGAGTTGACCAGCGGACCGTGGTGCGTCTCGCGGACCACGAGCCGCTCCGGGTCCCGGCCCTTGACCTCGATCTCCTCCTCGATCAGCGCCAGCGGCCGGGCCTCGCCCTCGAACTCGTAGCTGTCGCCGGTCACCCGCTCGACGAACAGGTCCATGACGTCCGCCATCGCGTTGGTGAAAGTCCAGACGACGTCGTTGTTCTGGCCGAAGGTGACGCCCGGCAGCCCGGGAAGCGCGGCGCCGCGGGCGAAGCGGTCGTCGCGGTAAAGCGCCAGCTGGTGGGTGATCCCCGGCATGCTCGGCGGCAGGTGCGGGTCGCAGGCGATCAACGGCCCCGAGGTCGCGGAGCGATCGGCCGAGATCGCCCAGTTGTTCGAGCCGGTGGCCTCGAGCGCGAAGCCGAGCTCGCCCCGCAGGCGCGCGATCTGCTCGGCCATCGCCAGCCCGTCGCCGCCGTACGGCTGGCCCGGAGTCAGCACCACCGGGTTGCCCTCGGGATAGCCGGGATCGAGCTTCGCCGCCACCTCGGCCCCCAGGTCGCGCGCCATCTCCGCCCGCAGCAGCTCGCGCTCCCAATTGGTCGAGAGCCCGAAGGCGAGCAGCTTCGCGACCGTCAGCGAGTCCGCCGGCGTCCACGGGTCGAAGGAGATCCGCAGCAGTTGGAACTCCGGCGGCGGGGCTGCGGCGGCCTCCGCGCCGGCGTTGATCCCGGCGCTGTAAGCCGAGAGGCCGTCGGCGACGACCGGGTCCAGCTCCTGCTGCTCGGCGAGCGCCCGGCGCCGCAATCCCAGGGTGCGCATGAAGCGGTCGACCGCGAGGCTCTCGGCGCCGCCGAACTCCGAGACCCTTCCCGATGCCACCCGCCGGTAGAGGTCGAGCTGCCAGAGGCGATCCTGGCCGAGGCAGAAGCCCTGGGCGAACCAGAGGTCGGCGCTGCTGCGAGCGCGCACGTGCGGGACACCCCAGCGGTCGCGGCTGATCTCGACCGGCGCCTCCAGCCCCCGCACCGTCAGCCGGCCCTCGGTCCGCGGCAGCGGCCGGGTCAGAAGCTGCCAGCGCAGCCCCGCCAGGGCCGCCGCCGACAGCGCCGCGAAGCCTGCCGTGAACAGCCCGGTTCCGCGCAGGACCTTGCTACCGAGGGCCATCGGGGGTGATTATCACCTCAGGCCTCCAGGTCCGCCGGGAGACGGCCCTCGGCCTCGAGCTTCTCCAGGTGCGCCTGCATCGCCAGCGCCGCCGCCGGGCGCATCGCCGCCGGCACGTCCCCCCAGGCCGCATCGAGCAGCGCCTGCCGCGAACGCTCCCCGCGTTCCAGCGCCGCCACCAGCTTGCGCTCCCGCTGCAGCCTGTGCGAGACGTATTCGTCGATCTTCGCCTCCGGGTCCTCGATCCAGGGCCCATGCCCCGGGCACATCAAGGCCGGCCCCAGCGCCCGGACCCGCGCCAGCGACTCCATGTAGTCCACCAGCGACCCGCCCTGCGCGGCGGGCGGCACGATCGCCGATCCCCATCCCAGGATGAGGTCGCCGCAGAAGACGACCGAGCCGAGCGAGAAAGCCACATGATCGCGGGCGTGACCGGGCGTGGGAATCGCCGTCAGCGCTTCGGTGTGCTCGACGACGGGGGCCTCGAGGAGTGGCACGGCGTCCGTATGGTCGGCGTGGGAGTGGGTGAGGAGGACGCCGCCGATGCCGCCGCGGTCATCGGCCGTCATTCGAATCGCCTCGACGTGGGAGTCGATCGCGGGGCCGGGGTCGATCACGTACGCGGGGTCGCGCCCGACGAGGTAGGTGTTGGTGCCCTCGAGGGTCATCGGCCCCGGGTTCGGGGCGACGATGCGGAGGATGTCGTCGTGGCCGGGCGCCGGTTTGATCCGCCGAATATAGATCGCCGGCGTGGGTCGCCGAGTCAGGCGGCGACTGCCCTGGCGACGGCGTCGCGGGCGTCGTCGGGCTCGAGCACGACGAGGTCGCCGACGCCCTTGAGCGTCTCCCGCACGAGCCAGTCGACGGAGCCGTAGGGGAGCTCGACGACGACGGCGCCGTCGGCCAGCTCCTCGACCACGCGGCGCTGCTCGCGCAGCCAGCGCGCACGCTCGGGCGAGACCCAGACTCGGGCCACGCCGGCAGTGGCGACCTCGCCGCGCGTCAACCACTCCTGCTCGGCGAGGCGCTCGTCGATGCCCTCGCGCGGCTGGAAGCGCTCGTCGGTCACCCGCGCCTCCTTCATCCGGTCGAGGCGGAAGTGACGGGTGTCCTCGCGGGCCGGGTCGAAGCAGCCCAGGTACCAGCCCTCCGGGCCGCTGGCGAGCTTGTAGGGCTCGACCCGCCGCTGCGTGAACTCGTCCTCGTTCTCCTTGTAGTACTGGATCTCGAGCACCCGGTGCTGCTCGATCGCGTCGTGGACGGTGCGCACCACCTCGGAGTCGTCGCGCCCAGGGGCGATCTCGAGCCCCTCCTCGGAGGGGTCGCGGCCGAGCGCCTCGACGATCTTGGTGCGCGCCGTCTGCAGCCCGGACTGCGGCAGGTGGTCGCCGAAGAGGTCGATCGCGGCGACGAGCGCCTTCGCCTCCAGCGGCAGCAGCCGTGCCGGCCGGGCGAAGTTGTCGCCGTAGGTGTCGGCGTCGACCTCGACCTCGTCGCCGACGATCTCGGCGTAGAGCACGTAGGTGCCGCCACCGAAGTTGACGACGTTGAGGACGTCGATGTCCTCGCGCAGCTCGTCCATCGAGACGTTGAGCTCGTCCATGACCTCAGCGGTGCCCAACCGGGCGCCGGCGCGGGCGGCGCCGATCAGCAGGCCGGCGAGCGCGACCAGCCGGGCGAAGCGCTCCGGGCGGATCACGGACTCGGAGCGGCCGTTGGAGCGGCCGCGGCCGTTGGGCTCGGGCATCGGCCGAGCGACGACCTTGGCGCCGGAGAACTCGCCGCTGTGGCGGTTGCGCAAGAGCGCCAGGCGCTCCTGCGCATCGGCGGCCAGCTCTGAGGGCTCGAGCAGGATGGCGTGCTCTCGCCAGCCCAGCACCCAGGAGACGAGCTGGCGGGCCGAGGCGTAGTCGGTCTCGTAGATCTGGCCTCGCCCGGGGACGCCGTCGGCCTTGGTCGCCTTGCGAAGCGTCCCGTGATTGCCGTAGTCGCGCGCGACCAACCAGGCGATCCGCTCGCGCAGAAAGACCTTCGCCGTGCCCACGATCGAGCCCATCTGCCAATCGGCCCGCGAGGCGTAGTCGCGCCGGTCGAAGTTCTCGGGCGACGAGAAGTCGTGCTCGGCCTTGGTCGCGTAGGAGACCTTGGCGCGGATCCGGGAGAGGCGGAAGACACGGACGTCGTCGCGCTCGTGGGAGTGGCCGATCAAATAGAACTGGCCGTTGCGGAAGACGAGGTGGTAGGGATCGACCTTGCGCTCGGACTCCTCGTCGCGCTGCAGCGAGTAGTAGCTGAACTCGATCGTCTTGCGGCGCGAGATCGCGGTCTCGATCTTCGCCAGGCGCTGGGACACCTCGCGGCCCGAAGCCGGGTCGGCGAGCCGGACGTCGATCGGCGCGGTGTCCTCCTCCTGCAGCGGGCTCGGGCGTCCCCACGAGACCTGCTGGAGCGCCAGGCGCAGCGGCTCGGCGTAGGCGAACTCGCCGTCGAGCAGTCCCAGCGCGGTGCGCAGGGCACCCAACTCGGCGTCGGTGAACTTGATCGCCCGCAGGTAGTAGTTCTCCGGGGGCAGCGCGTAGAGCTCGGCCTCGAAGAAGCCCTCGGACGGCTTCTCCACCTGGAGCGAGATCCCGAGGCTCTCCAGCTCGGCGCGATCCGCGTAGAAGCGCCGCGCAAACGCGTCCTCGTTCATCGAGCTGTAGCCCTCGACCTCGCGCTTGATCTCGAGCGCCGAGACCGGACGGCCGTTGGCCATCAAGAACGAGATCAGCGAGAGTTGGCGGATCAGCTTCTCGGTGTCCTTGGCCATCGCCCGGGCAGGATAGTCAGCGCGCCCAGGGCCCCCCCGCCGCCGCCGGCGACGGAACCCGCATTTTCGGGTCGATCGGCGAGAGCTTCGACAACTTCGACGACTTCTCGCCGAAAGTTCTCGCCCTAGCGGGCTACGCGGTCCGGGTGCCGAAGTAGGCGGCCGAGTCGAGGCCGCGGTCGAATCGCGACCAGGCCTCGCCCTCGGCCAGCTCGCCCTCGATCCGGTCGAAGCTGCCGAGCTTGCCGCCGAGGTTGTCCATCGAGTGGACGAGGGTCGCCTCCCGCGTCGCGGGCACCACCGGGGAGCCGTTCTGGTAGCTGCCGTGGTGCGAGAGGATGATGTGCAGCACGGCCTCAGCGGTCGCGGGGTCGAATCCCTCGATCGAGTCGATCGTCGAGCGCACCAGGTAGTAGCCGAGCGGGATCTCGCCCTGGAGCCGGCCGGCGTCGGTGAGGTCGATCGCCAGCGGGTCGTCGTTGTAGGCCATCGTCTTGCCGATGTCGTGCAGCAGGGCGCCTGGCACCGCGACGTCGCGGTCGATGCCCGGAAAGGCGGCGGCAGCAGCGCTGACGGCCTGGGCGACCGAGACCGTGTGGTCGAGCAGCCCGTGGGTGTAGGCCTGGTGGTAGTACTTGGCGGCCGGGGCGACCCGGAACCGCTCCCAGGTGGGCGAGCCGTCGCCGAGCAGGCGCTCGAGCAGCGAGCGCAGGTCCGGCGACTGGATGGTCGCCACCAGCTCTCGCAGCTGGGCGACCATGCTCTCCGGCGACACCGAGGGGCCGAGGGCGATCTCGCTGGGCTCGAACTCGTCGTCGCGTGCCGGGCGGATCGCGTCGATCGTGATCTTCGGCCCGTACTTGGCGTGGACGCTGTAGCGGCCGGCGATGTGCACGGCGCTCCCCGGCTGGGCGGCGTCGAAGTAGTCGTCGACCCCGTCCCAGGCCACGGCCTCGACCTTGCCGGTGCGGTCCGAGATGACCAGCCGCAGCCACTCCCCCCCGTCGCGCTTCTGGCGGCGCTCGCGCTCGCGCACCGCGAAGATCGCCTCCACCGACTGGCCGTCGACGAGGCGATTGACGGTGCCCTGAGCCCTGCCGTCGCCGTTGCCGTTGGCCGTGGCGACGTCTCCGTTCGTGGAGGAGGGGGCGAGGGTCGGCTGGGCTGCGAGCGAGGCTTGATCAGTCATCGTGCTTTCAAGGTAGACAGAGGCCCGGACGGCGTTCGGGTCTCCCCCGTGCTCTTGAAGTCGGCTCGTGGGCCGACTTTCTGACGCGTTGCCGAACCGCGGGCGAGCGACCGATGACGCCGCCGGAGACAGCCCGCTCATTCGTCCTAAGCAGGCAAACGGCCCCTATCGGGTGACGTAACCGGGAATCGAAACGCGATCGACGGTTTGGTCGGGCCGAACTCGATGCTGAGCTCTTGATTGTTCGCGGTCTTGCCGCTCCGGGCGGCACAGGTGCGAAAGGCCAGCTCGCGGTGGTGGTGCGCTTCCCATGCTGCGCGGATACTCACCCGCCGCCCTCTCGTCCGCGCTAAGCGCGCGGTGTTGGCCCAAGAGGGCTTGCCTATGCCATGGCGAGGGCCGGAATCGAACCGGCGACACCACGATTTTCAGTCGTGTGCTCTACCAACTGAGCTACCTCGCCCGCGGCGCGTAAGGCTAGCGCGGGGTCCGCCACCAAGCGCTCACCTGGCCGTCGCGGCGATCTCGTTGATCGTCGCCTCCATCAGCTGCAGGGCCCCGGCCTTGTGCAGCGGCTCGTTCAGGTTGCCGCACTTCGGGCTCTGGACGCAGGAGGGACAGCCCTCGGCGCAGGGGCACTCGCCGACGAGCCGGGCGGCGTCGGCGATCAGGCGCTCGAACTCGTCGTAGCCGCGACGCGAGATCCCGACCCCGCCGGGGTGGCCGTCGTAGATGAAGATCGTCGGGCTGCCGGTCTGGAAATGGACGTTGGTCGAGAGCCCGCCGATGTCCCAGCGGTCGCACATCGCCAGCAGCGGCAGCACCGCGATCTGGGAGTGCTCGGTCGCGTGCAGGGCGCCGAGCTGTACCTCGGGGGGCAGCGCCTCGGGCCCGGCGAGCGCGGCCGGCAGCACGTACCACAGCGCCTGGGTGGGGAAGTTGGTCTCGGGCAGCTCGAGGGCGACCAGGTCGATGACGCTGTGGTCGTTGAGCCGCTTGCGCTGGTAGGCGATCACCTGCTCGGTGACCGAGACCTCGCCGAAGCAGAGCTCGACCGCGCCCGGGCCCGCGCCCAGCGTCCGGGTCGAGCCGATCGCCTCGATGAACACCATCGTCTCCTTCTTCGGCTGCGTGTACCAGTCGCCGTCAAAGGCGTCGACCACGACGCGACGGCGCTCGATGTCGAGCTCGCGGACCTCGTATGCGCGCCCGAGGTGCAGGTAGACGGCGCCCGGGTGGACCGTGATGAAGGCGCGCTCGGCCTCGACCGATCCCAGCATCTCGCCCGACTCCCGCTCGATCACCGCGACCGAGTCGGGCGAGGCCGAGCGCAGCGAGATCTCACCCGCCGGGAACCCCGGGCCACGGGGGAGGTAGCGCCCGTCGCGAGAGCGGCGCAGCTCGCCGGCGGCGACGAGCGCGTCGGCGCGCTCGCGCCAGCGCGGGCCGAGGATCTCGTCGTCGGCCGCGCCCGGCTGTGAGGCCGAGCCCCCCAGCGGCACCTCGTAGGCCGCCGCCAGCGTGTGCGCCAGCTGGATCCGGTCGTTGGCAGGGTCGAGGATCGCCGCCTCGACGGTGCGGCCGATGAACTCGTCCGGGTGCCGGCAGAAGAACTGGTCGAGGGCGTCGTCGCCGGCGATGTAGAGGGCGATCCCCTCGGTGCGCCGCCCGGCGCGCCCCCACATCTGGCGCAGGCTGGCGACCGTGCCCGGGAAGGTGACGCAGATCGCGGCGTCGAGCTCGCCGATGTCGATCCCCAGCTCGAGGGCGTTGGTGGCGACCACCGCCAGCAGCTCGCCGTCGGCGAGGCGCGACTCGATCCCCCGCCGCTGCTGCGGCGTGTACCCGGCCCGGTAGGGGGCGATCCGCTCCGCCAGCTGCGGCCGGCCGAGGTCGGTCAGGCGCATCCGCGTGAACCGTAGGATCAGCTCGATCCCCCTGCGGCTGCGCAAAAAGCAGATCGTCCGCATGCCGGCGATCACCAGGTCGGCGAGCAGCTCCGCCGCCTCGGAGAGCACCGAGCGCCGGGTCATCGTCTTCGGGTCGACGACCGGCGGGTTCCACATCGCGATCCGCCGCCCCGCGCGCGGCGCGCCGTCGGATTCGACCAGCCGGAACGACTCGCCGACCAGCGCCTCTGCCAGCTCCAGCGGGTTGGCGATCGTCGCCGAGGCGCAGAGGAAGCGCGGCTCGGACCCGTACAGGCGTGCGACCCGGCGCAGCCGCCGCAGGACGTTGGCGACGTGCGAGCCGAACACCCCGCGGTAGGTGTGGGCCTCGTCGACGACGACCCAGCGCAGGCCGGCGAGGAAGTCCCCCCACTGCTTGTGATGCGGGAGGACGCTCATGTTGAGCATGTCGGGGTTGGTCAGGATCAGGTTCGAGCGGCGGCGGATCTGAGGCCGGTCGTCGCGAGGGGTGTCGCCGTCGTAGATCGCGTGGCTGAGGCTGGAGAGGCCGAGCTCCGAGAGCTTTCGCGCCTGGTCCTGCGCCAGCGCCTTGGTCGGGTAGACATAGAGTGCCCGGGCGCGGTCGTCGGCGGCCAGCCCCTCGAGGGTGGGCAGGTTGAACGACAGGGACTTCCCCGAGGCGGTGCCGCTGGTGACGATCGCGTTGCCCTCGCGGGCCGCCTCCAGCGCCTCGAGCTGATGCGAGTAGAGCGCGGTGATGCCGGCGCTGCGCAGCGCCGCCGCCAGGCTCGGATCGAGTGCTGCGGGGATCGGGAACACCTCGGCCTCGCGGCCCGGCTCGGCGTAGGTGGCGACCAGGCGCTCGTCGACCTCCCCCGCCTCCAGCAGGTGCAGCCAGGCCTGCTCGATCACGTCGGCAGTGCCGCGCCGTCACCGACGACCGCGGCGGCGGTGCGCATCGCGTCCAGCGCCTCGGCGTCGTGAAGGCGCAGCACCTCGGCCCCCTCGGCCACCGCCAGCGCCGTCGCCGCCAGCGTCGCGGCGCCGCGCGAGGCGGCCTCTGCGCGGCGCGCCCCCGCTCCCGCCACGCCCCCGCCGCGGAAGTCCTTGCGCGAGAGCGCGCCGCACAGCGGCCGG
>JBKJZF010000294.1:0-3236 GCA_046715315.1 Solirubrobacterales bacterium
CCCGACTTGGCGCTCCCCGTCTCTATGAAGACGGGGTTGGTGTTGCAGCACTCACCCTATTGGGGGTTAGGTGGCGTTATGGGTCGCATAGCGCCCATAACGGCGGGTCGGGTCCGGCAGCCCGGCACGCAGATGCAGCCAGCGTGGCGACGGCGTCACGACATATGCGCGTTCCAGACAAAGCAGGCGTTGGCGCCCCCCGGCCCCTAGCCCTAACGCGCCTTCCGCTTCTTCAGCTCCTTGCGGGCCGTGCGGGCGAAGCGGAGGGACTTGCGGAAGTTCTCTCGCAGCATCCCGATCTGGGAGTCCGGGACCTCGAAGCCGCCGACGAGCTTTCGCGGCGCGAGCGCCCAGCCCCGCTCGTCGCGGACGAGGTCGCCGCGTACCTGGAAGTTCCGCTGCCACTCGAAGTTGGGGCCGTGCCGGTGGGCGGTGACGCAGGCCAGCCCCGTGGTCAGCGGCAGCCCCGTCGGCTCGGCGCCGAGGCGCACCAGCCGCTCGTCGCCGGCGGCGGTGACACCGGTCCGGACGCTGAGCGGGAAGCCGTCGGGGGCGACCCAGGAGAGCACCGCCTCCGGGTAGCGGTCGCCGAGCTGCTCCAGGCGCGGATCCCAGTCGATCCCCCCGCCCGCCGCCGGCTCGTGCGGTTCGAGCGGCTCCTCGATGTGGCCCGAGCGCACCTCCTCGAGGTGGGCGTCGTGCAGCTCCGGCGGCTTGGTGACGTCGCCGTCGGCCCAGACGAAGACGCGCTCGGGCCGGACCTTGACGTAGATCCGCGTGTAGTACCAGGTCAGGAACCGGCGCATGAACGCCGGCGGGTGCCTGTCCTTGGTCGCGGGCAGCTTGGCGCCGGACTCGCGCCAGTAACGGTCCCGGTTCGCCTCGAGGTCGCGGTCGTCGACGTCGGCGATGCCCTGCACCAGCACCCTCGCGGCGGCGTCGGTGCCCGAGCCGGTGGGGTCGGAGAACAGCAGCGACACCCGCGGGTTGCGGCGGGCGTCCTCCGCCTTCTTCGGGTAGCCGAGCCCGGTGGTGATGTCGATCGTCGGGGCACCCTGGTCGTAGTAGGGGGTGACCGGCCAGGTGATCGGCTGCTGGCGGGCGTCCACCGTCGTGTACTCGCAGGTGATGAAGCGCTCGAACGCCTCGCGCGCCTCGGACGGCAGGCTGCTGGTCATGGCGCGGACACTAGCCCTCTGTCGCCGGGTAGTCGGGATCGCCGGGCAGGACGACGCGGAAGTCCTCGCGGGTGCCCAGCAGCTTCGGCAGGATCACATCGACCTCGCGCTCGCGGCCGGCCGCGAGCAGCTCGTCGGCGGTCGAGAACTCGAGCATCCCCTCCAGGTCCCGGATCGTCGGGAAGACAAGGTCCAGATCGTCCTGGGCGTGGCGCTCGAGGGCGTCGGCCGGGGCGAACCAGGCGACCTCGATGATCTCGGTCTCGTCGGGCTTGGGCGCCGAGTGGGCCGGGGCCAGCGCCACGTAGAAGCGGGTGTCGAAGCGGACCGGGACCGGCTCGGGCGTGATCCAGCGCGACCACGGGATCAGCTCGGCGTCGGCCGCGAGCTCGACCCCGGCCTCCTCCCGCAGCTCGCGGACGGCGCAGGCGCGGTGCGCCTCGCCCTCGTCGCGGCCCTCCGTGTCCTGGAGGTCCAGGGCGCCGCCGGGGAACACCCAGACGCCCGGCATGAACCGGGCATCGAGGGTGCGTCGGGCCAGCAGCACCTCGACTCCCCGGTCTCGGTGGCGGCCGCCGCGACGCAGCAGGATGATCGCCGCGGCGGGCCGCGGAGTGGCGGGCTCGCCGGTCATGGCTCCGGAATCTATCCGCGATACCCTGCCGCGGCGATGGAGGCCCCAACGGATACCAGGCAATTGTGGATGTGCACGTCCTGCGGGTTCATCTACGACCCCGACGACGGCGATCCCGATGGCGGCATCCCGCCCGGCACCCCGTTCGCCGAGATCCCCGACACCTGGTTCTGCCCGGTCTGCGGCGCTCGCAAGTCGGACTTCGAGCCCTACGAGCCGTAGGCGGCGCGGCTCCGCCGGACTCAGTCGTCGAGCGCGCGCTCGCGGCTGCGGCTGATCCGCGCCCGCATCGCCAGGGCGACGAGCGCGGCGACCAGGGCCAGCGGCAGCAGCACGGCGCCGGCGACGACGACGATCCCGGCGGCGGTCGACAGCACCTGCCCGGCGTCGTCGAGCGCGTCGCCGATCGACCAGTCGCCGTCGGAATCGGCGCCCTCCTCGGAGACGATCGAGACCGCCACCGGCACCAGCTGGACGCGCTGGCTCGCCCGTGCGAGGTCGGTGCGGGCCGCCGCGAGCTGGGCGTTGACGACGCGCAGCTGGGCGCGGATGGCGTCGATCTCGGCCTCGGTGGTCGCGTCCTCGAGCCGGCGCAGCAGGCTGCGACGGGCGGTCTCGTTTTCCTCGATCCGCTCGCGGGCGGAGACGAACTGCTCGGTGATGTCGCGCGTGCCCTCGGTGCGGGACTGGACGTGGGCGAGCTCGGAGAGGTCCGCCAGTGAGGCCTGCAGCGTGCGCGCGGGCAGGCGCAGCTCGAACTGGGCCCCGGGGCGGCGGTCGGCGGCGCCGCTCTGCACCGAGGAGTTGACGACGAAGCCGCGGTAGCGGTTGACGACCGCGTTGACGCCGTCGGAGACCTCGCGGATCTGCTCCGGCTCGCTCGCCAGCACCAGATCGACGTCCTGGGCGATCCTGTGGCCGCGGGCGGGAGGCTGGGCGACCCTGGCGGTGGCTCCGCCCTCAAGATTGAGCTTCAGGTCCCCCTCGGCCTGTGAGACCGCGGCGCCCTGGTCGGGCCCGCCGCCCCGCGCAGCCTCGGGCACCCGCTGCTCCTGGAGCGAGGTGGGGGCAACACCGGACGCGGAGTCATCCGAGTCGCCTGAGCCGGTCGGCTCCAGCTGCGAGACCCCGACCCCGACCACGACGAGCAGGGTGAATGCCGCCCCCGCGGTGGCGAGCACGCGCCGGGGGGGAAGCAGGGCGAGCCGCGAGCGCAGCCCGGCGCTGGGCTTGGCCCCCGGCCGCTCGGCGTGCGGGAACCCCGCCTCCGCCCAGCGGTCGAGCTCGGCGGCGAAGGCGGGGTCGGGCTCTGAGCGCTCCTCGCGCAGCAGGGTCGCCAGGTCGGCGAACTCGTCGTCTCGCTCAGGCGTTGTCATCACAGGCTCTCCTCAGCTTCTCGATCACACGGTGCAGGCGGGTACCGG
>JBKJZF010000295.1:0-4862 GCA_046715315.1 Solirubrobacterales bacterium
TGCGTGCTGGGCTGGGGGGGCTCCTCGCGCAAGCGCGTGGCCCGGGGAGCCGCGCTGGCGGCCGCGTAGCGGCCGCCAGCAAACGAACGGAGACGGATGGGATGATCTTCCGCCAGATCACCCACGATGACCTCGGCTGTGGGTCCTATCTGATCGGCGACGAGGACGCCGGCGTGGCCGCCGTGGTCGACCGAAGATCGAGATCGAGGAGTACCTGAGCCCTCGGACGTCGACGATCAGGAAGTCACCCTTAAAGAGGCCATCTTCGAAGCCGACTTCCCCCCGGCGATGGGCCGGAAGCGGCGCCGAACCCGCTCGCCTACCGCTTCTGGGGCGGCCGACGACCCTGATCTATGCCGAGCGCGGGCGAGGCGGAGGCGGTGGAGCGCGCCTTCGGCCAAGGTGCCAAACGAGGTGCCAAACTGAGCGAATGTGCGCCCATCTCAGCTGACCTGACACCGCTTGATCAAGCGGAATCGGACCTGAGCTGACCCATCTGCCTGGCAGTGGTCCAGGCACTCGGGGGTTAGAGTCCCGTCGCTCACCCTCCGGAGGACTCCCTGCGAAGCGGAGGGTTTCCTCGAGGTGGGCGCAATCTCGCGCCGCGGAATCAGGGGCCTGATCGAGGCCCGTTTGCATCGGGAGGTGCTGGCACAGTGAGCACGTATATCGCCTTCGGTGACGGCGGCTTCATCACGGTCGAGGAGGATCTGCAGGCCGTAGTCGACGCCTTCGCGCCGGCGGCGCAGGCCACAGGCGGCTTCGCCACGCTGACCCAGGTCAGCGACCAGCGGCATCGGATCGGGGAGCCGCAGCTCGCCTATGTGAACCCGGACCGGGTCACCTACATGCGTGAGGGGCTGCGCGCCGACTACTGATCGCGCCGTTCAGCCGTCGCGGTCGCAGACCATCCCCAGGGTCAGGTTCTGGATCTCTGCCCCGCTCTCGTTGTCCCAGTAGAACGCCCAGCGGCGAAAGCCGGCCGGCGAGGAGCCCTGCTCGCTGAGCCCGAAGCCGACGAACTTCTGATCGATGAACCAGTAGCCGTTGGTGGCGATCGACCCCTTCGGGCATTTCTCGACGATCTTCCCGCCGGGCCCTGTGGGCACGGTGAGCGGCGTGCGCGTCTCGAAGTAGAAGACCTGCGGGCCCTTCGCCGCGCTCGGCCGGCCGCCCAGCGGGCCGTTCACACGATGGGTCCCGACGACCTGCTCGAAGCCCGTAGGGGGCGGGTTGCCGGGGACCTGGCTCTCGTCCTCGCCGCCGATCACGGTCGCCGCGAGGGCGCCCACGGCCACCACTGTGATTGCTCCGATCGCGGCCGTCCTGGCGCGAACCATCCCCGCCTCCTTCGCTCGAACCGTCAGGGAACTCTATGAGTACAGACAGGTCAGGGAGGGCTGGATCACGCTCGCCGGCAGCGCGGGCCCGCCCCCTACCCTGGAGCGATGAGCCTTCGGGCGGGCCCCTACACCTTCATGCACGTCACCTACGACGCCCCCAGCGACGTGCTCTACGCGGCGATCGCCTCGCCCCGCCCCGGCACCCGCACGGAGACGCCCGAGGCGCACCTGCTGCGCTTCGACGAGCGCGGTCGGTTCTTCGGGATCACGCTCGTCAACCCGCGCCGGCAGCTCGCCCGCGAGGGGGCCGTCTACGTCAGCCTTCCCAGCGGCGAGCGGGTGCGGGTGCAGGGCGCCGAGGCGGCGATGAGCCCTACTTGATGCAGACGATCCCGAAGCATCCTCACGATCGGCCCGTCCGGCGCGTTCCAAGGGCGTAACCGAAATGGCGAAGACGCTGCCCCCGTTTCAGAGCTTCCTCGACGAGCACCGAGCCCCGGTGCTGTCGTTCCTGCGCTCGATGGTCGGGCCGGCCGACGCCGACGACTGCTTCCAGGAGACCTTCATCGCCGCCATGCGCGCATACGACCGACTCGACGGCCGGCACCCCCGAGCCTGGGTGATGACGATCGCCCGCCGCAAGGCGATCGACCACCATCGCGCCCGCAAGCGCCGACCCGAGCCCAGGGCCGAGTTGCCCGAGCAGCCGAGCCACGACCGGATCGACTCCGGTGACGACCCCGAGCTGTGGACGGCGGTCGCCGCGCTTCCGCCCAAGCAGCGGGCAGCGGTCGCCATGCGCTTCGCGGCGGACATGGCCTACGCCGACGTCGCCGAGGCGCTCGAGTGCTCGCCCCAGGCCGCGCGCCGAAGCGTCCACGAGGGCCTCAAGCGCCTGCGCGAGACCGCGCCCATATCCGACAGGAGTGACCATGACTGACCCCGAGCTGAGTTCGATCGAGCGCGCGCTGCGCGACCAGGCCCCGAGGGTGGCCGAGCCCGAGGCCGAGCGGGCCGCCGCGAGGCTGGCCGAGCGCGCCGACGAGGCGGGCCTGGTCGAGGTCGCCTACGACACCGTCGACACGCCGGTGGGGCGGATGCTGGTCGCGACGACGCGGCGGGGCCTGGTCCGGATCGGCTTGCCGCGCCAGAGCTTCGACGAGCTGCTCGAGGACCTCGCGGCCGAGGTCTCGCCGCGCCTGCTCGAGCTTCCCCGCCGCACCGACGACGTCCGGCGCGAGCTCGACGAGTACTTCGCCGGCAGCCGTCGCGAGTTCGACCTGGCGCTCGACTGGCGCCTCGTCCGCGGCAAGTTCGCCCGCCGGCTGCTGGGCAACATGACGCGGGTTCCCTACGGCGAGGCGATCACCTACACCCAGGCGGCGGCGCGGGCGGGCAGCCCGCGGGGCTCGCGCGCCGCGGGCAACGCCCTCGGCTCGAACCCGATTCCGGTGATCGTGCCGTGCCACCGGGTCGTCCGCACGGGCGGCGCCATCGGCGGCTACGGGGGAGGGCCGGAGATGAAGCGCTTCCTCCTCGGCCACGAGGGTTGGCTCAACTGAGATCGGGGCAGCGGCGCGGGGTGCGGACGCACGCGGCCCAGACCTAGTAGAACATCGGCGCTGCCAATCAACCCGAGGGAGCCTTGTCATGACCATTGTCCTCATCGTCGTCGGAGTCGTAGTGCTCCTCGGCCTGATCTTCATCCTCACCCGCAACTCGATGGTCGGCTCGCGCAACCGCGTCGACGAGTCATGGTCCGGGATCGACGTCCAGCTCAAGCGTCGCCACGACCTGGTCCCCAACCTGGTCGAGTCGGTCAAGGGCTACGCCCAGCACGAGCAGAAGACGTTCGAGAACGTGACCCAGGCTCGTGCGAACGCGATGTCCGCCCAGGGTCCCGAGCAGGCCAGCCAGGCGGAGGGACAGCTCAACCGGGCGCTCGCGGACCTGCGGGCCGTGGCCGAGCAGTACCCCGACCTGCGCGCCACCGAGAACTTCCAACAGCTCTCGCGGAACCTGAGCGAGCTCGAGGACGAGATCCAGGCCTCGCGCCGGATCTACAACTCCAACGTCCAGGCCTACAACACGAAGATCCAGGTCTTCCCGAACTCGATCATCGCCAACCAGGGCGGCTTTGAGGCCCGCGAGTTCTTCGAGATCTCGGACGCCGCCGAGCGCGAGCCGGTCGCGGTCAGCTTCACCCAGCCCCCGCCGGCGGCGACCAGCTGAGTCAGCAGGGCGTCGTCACCGGCGCCTCCGAGGCGACGACGAGGAAGGCGCTCCCGGGAACGTCCTTGAGGTCGCCGACGTCGTCGTCGTCCCAGGCGGCGTCGGAGGCGCCCGTGAAGTACCAGTTGGAGCCGTTGTCGGCGACGACTAGGCCGTAGCGGTAGAGGGCCTCGAAGATCGGCCGCGCCTGGCTGCCCGGCTCGAAGTCCGTGAGGTGGCGCTCGTAGTAGCCGCGCTTGAGGCGAAGGCGAAGGCCCATCGGGGGCAGCGCCCGGGCGCACGTCGAGGAGGCGTAGTGGGTGGCGGGGTGGATGTAGGCGCGCCGGGTCGGGTCGAAGGTCGCGCGGATCGCGTGCTCGACCGTCCCCGCGGCGACCTCGTCGTGTCGCACCAGGCCCGGGAGGATCGGGAGGCCAGCGGCGTGGGCGGAGGTCCAGCCCTCCGGCCGCAGCGCCGCCGAGCCGAGGTTCCAATACGCGGTCGAATCGGCCTCCCAGGCGTTCTCTTGGCCGGCGCCCAGAAAGCGCGCCCGGTAGAGCTCGAACAGCTCGCAGGGCGAGCCCTGCTGGACCACCAGGGCATGCTGGTCGCTGCCGCCCTCGACGTCGGCGCCCGGGGGGACGGGGGCGAGGCCGAAGTCGCTCTCGTCGCCGTATTCGACCGCCGTCACCTCGACCTCGGGCTGGCTTGCCGTGACCACCTCGTAGGGGATGCCGTACTCGCCGGCCGAGGGCGCTCCCGCGGGGCCGGCGTAGGCCGGAAACGCCTGACAGCCAGCGAGCGTCGGCTCGGTGCCCGCCGACGCCGTCGGAGCCGGCGACGCCAGCCCGGCGGCGACCGCGGTTGTCGCGACCGCCGCGGCGGCCTTCGAGATCGCCCTCACGTGACCCTGTATCGGGAGGCGCGCGGTGCCGCTTGACCGTGGCGGGATCGCCTGGACGCGCCCGCGGGCAGGAAGCCCGCGCTCGGGATGGAACCCAAGGTCGGATGATCGTCGACTGCGCGCACTACCGCGACGGGCGCCGTCAGCAGCAGGCGCCGCTCGAGATCGAGCACGCCGCCGAGCAGGCGAAGGGCGACGGGGACTTCGTCTGGCTGGCCTGCACGAGCCGACCGACTCCGAGCTCGAGCGAGCGGAGAAGGCGTTCGGACTGCACGAGCTGGCCGTCGAGGACGCTCGTGCCGCCCACCAGCGACCCAAGATCGAGGACTACGGTGGCAACAGCTTCTTCATCGTCCTTCGCACCGCCCGCTACGATGACGACCGGGAGGAGGTCGAGTTCGGCG
>JBKJZF010000296.1:0-5250 GCA_046715315.1 Solirubrobacterales bacterium
TCGAGACGGAGTCGTCGACGACGGTGCCGTAGACGTCGTAGCTGGAGCCGGGGCCGGCCGCCACCAGCTCGGATGGGTTCTTCGTCTCGCTGGAGGCGCTGAAGGAGACGTAGACGAGCGTCGCCGCCAAAACCACGGCGGTGCCGAGGGCAACGCCCAACCGGATCTTGCGCTTGCGATCTGGATCCATCGGAGAGCCCCGGTGGGGCCGCGGCGATTATCGCAAGTGCCGGCGCTCGGCCCGCGCGTAGCTGGCACAATCGCCGCATGTCGACAGACGGCAACGTGATCGCGATCACCGGTGGCTCGACCGGGATCGGCGCCGAAACCGCGCGCCGCGCCGTCGCCGACGGCTACCGGGTCGTCCTCGCCGCCCGCTCGGAGGAAAAGCTCGAGGCCCTCGCCGCCGAGCTCGGCGGCGCCGAGACGGCGCTGGCCGTGCGCTGCGACGTCTCCGAGTGGTCAGACAACGAGCGGCTCGTGAGCGAGGCGCTCGAGGCCTTCGGGCGGATCGACGCCGTCTTCGCCAACGCTGGCTTCGGCGCCAAGCGCGGCTTTTTGGAGGAGACCCCGGAGCAGTGGCGCTCGATGGTGCTCACCAACGTCCTCGGCGTCGCCTACACGATCCGCGCCACCCTCCCGCACCTGCTCGAGCGCGGCACCGGCCACTACGTGATCACCAGCTCGGTGGCCGGGCGCCGGGCCCTTCCCGGCTCGATGTACTCGGCCACCAAGTGGGCGGTGACGGCGACCGGTGAGGCGCTTCGCCAGGAGCTCCGCCAGATCCATTCCAACCGGCGCATCCGAGTCACGTTGATCGAGCCGGGGATGGTGGACACGCCCTTCTTCGACCAACGCCCCGGGCCCGACCACGCGCTCCACGACGACGACATCGCGCGCGCGGTCCTCTTCGCCCTCGATCAGCCCGAGCGGGTGGACGTCAACGAGATCCTGATCCGGCCCACGTCGCAACCGACTTGAGGGCGCGCGGAGCGGCTGCCCCGCCCGGCCAAGCGGACGACGGGTCTCGAACCCGCGACCTCGAGCTTGGGAAGCTCGCGCTCTACCAGCTGAGCTACGTCCGCGCTGGGGGCGCATTCTAGGCGCGGGGCTTCGCTGGCCCGGCCCGAACCTCTCCCCTCTCTACGCTGTCGCGGGTGAGCGCGCGCGCATTCGCGATCGTCATGGTGGCGCTGGCAGTGGTCGGCCTGCTGGCCTTCGGGCTGCTGCAGAAGGGCGAGGGAGGGATCGCCCTCGGCGAGCCGCTGCCCGAGGCGAGCCTGCCGTTGCTCGACCCGACCGTCTCGGGAGAGGCCTCGCTGGACGACTACGAGGGCCAGTGGGTGCTGGTGAACGTGTGGGCCTCGTGGTGCAACCCGTGTCGCGACGAGGCCCCCGTGCTGGAGCGCTTTTGGCAGGAACACCGAGGCGCCGACTTCGCCCTGGTCGGCATCGACACCCAAGACAACACCGAGGACGCGCTCGCCTTCGTCGACGAGTTCGGGCTCACCTACGACCAGCTCCACGACGGCTCCGGCGACTATGCCGAAGACATGGGCACCACCGGGGTCCCCGAAACGATGCTCCTCGACCCCGGCGGGGATGTCGTCTACCACGTCCCCGGCGCGATCACCGAGGAGATCCTCAGCGACCGCGTCGAGCCGCTGATCGAGGGAGACGCGTGAAGCGCCGCGTCGCAGCCCCGGCAGCCGTGATCGCGATCGTCTTGGCCGCGGCGGCGATCAGCCCGGTGGCCGGCGCCCAGGCTCCCCAGCCTCAGACGAACCTCGCCGACGTCGCCGACGAGGTGATGTGCACCGTCTGCGGCGTCCCTCTCGAGCTGGCGCCCGAGGCGCCCCAGGCGCAGGCCGAGCGCGACTTCATCCGCAGGTTGATCAACCAGGGCAAGACCAAGGACGAGGTCAAGGACGCCCTGGTCGCGGAATACGGCGAGAACGTTCTCGCCGTCCCCGGCACGGAGGGGTTCGACCTCGCCGCCTGGCTCGTGCCCGCCGCCGCCTTCCTGACTGCGGTCGTCGTGATCGCGCTCGCGCTGCGCAGGTGGCGCCGCAACCGCGACTCCTCGCCGCCCGAGGCACCGTCGGAGCCCGACCGCGCCAGCTCGGACCGCCTCGACGCCGACCTCGCCCGCTACGACCTCTGATCCGGGGTCAGCCCGCGGTGCCGGCGGATAGCGCGCCGGCGACGGGGATGGCGCTCTCGTCTCCAGGCGGGGCCGGGCCCTCGGCCGGGGGGCTCGGCGCTTCCCAAGCGTGCCCGGCGGAGTGGGGCTCAGCGGTCGATTCCGCCGCCGGGCCGCCCGACCAGTACGAGGAGTAGTTGTTCCGCGTGTGGGTCGCGGAGAGGATCGGCTGGCCGGACGCCGGCGCCCGCCCGCCGGTCAGATGCGAATCGCCCCGCTTGCTCCGATCGCCGACCGACGCGGCAGCTGCCGGCTGTCCGGCCGGCCCGGTTGGGCGAGCGTCGCCGCGTCCCTCCGCCCGGGTTGCACGGGGCACAGTGACGATCGGTTGCGCCTGCGGCCTTGCCGCCGGCGCCGAGGCCGTCGACCGTTCCGCGGCGTGACCTGGTTGCACCGGGCCCAGAACGCCGGTCGCAATGCAGAGCGCTGCCACCGCGGCGGTAGCCAGCTCCGGCGCCGAGCCCCCTGCGGGCCCGAAGAGCCCGAAGACGGAATCGCGCGCATTCCCGGCGAGCGCGGCGAGACGATCCCACAGCGAGGTTCCTCCGTCCGTCACCAGGTCGAGGGATCCCGATACTGCAACGGCGCCACCCGCGTCGTGCAGATGGCCGGACAGGCGGGAGACGAAGCGGGCGCATTGGCGGCAATGGGCGAGGTGGTGCTCGGCCTGGCGCCGCTCCTCGACGTCGGCGATGCCGGCCGCGAAGGCCTTGAGGATGGGCTCGCGATCCGCGCACCACTCGCCCTTCTCGAGGGCACGGATCCGGTCGGCGAGCTGGTCGAGCCCTCGGGTTATCTCCTTCCGGTAGGCGCGGGGGGAGAGCCCGTCGATCAGCTCGCACACCTGGCGCGGCTCCAGGCCCCACCCGTAGCGGAGCATCAGCACCGCGCGCCGGCGCCGCGGCAATGAAACGAGCAGATCGCGCGTGATCTGCGACTGCTCTCGCTGGTCGGCGCGCTCGTCCGGCAAAGAGCCGGCATCGCGGACCGCGTCGGCGTTCTCCAGGGGCGAGATCGGGCGCCGTTGGCGCCGGCGCAGCTCCTTGCTGGCCTGTCGCGCGACCGCGGTGAACACGTAGCGCCGGATCTCCTCGTCGCTGAGCGCCGCGTGCCTGCGAGCGAGCGCGCGCAGGGTGCCCAGCCAGGCGCTCGCGTAGATGTCCTCGACGGCGTGCTGGTCGAAGGTCCTGCCGAATGCCCGGCGCACCATGCCCGTCGCCGGGCCGCGCAGCTCCTCGAAGAGGCGGGCCGAGCGCCGCTCCCACTCGGACTCCGAGTCAGGGGGCCGCGACAGGGATCGGCCTGGCGAAGGGTGGTTCATCCGGCCGAAGGACAACCCCGCCCGAGGCGGGCGTGCCCCCCCAGCCGCCGAGGGCGCGAACGAGAGCCGGAGCCTTGGTCTGCGGTGCTCGCTCTTGCCGGTGGGATCAACCGGGATACCTCACGCGTCGTGCGGATGGACGTACCCGCCGCGATCGTATTCCGGGTCGCCCGCGCCTCTCGTCACGACGGCCGCAAATAGCGGCCCTTTTGTTAGCTGCCCCCCACCGCCATCTCGCCGATCAGCAGCGGCGGGGTCTTGACCGAGCCGCCGAAGGGGACCCAGCGAGCCTCGGAGCCGGCGGCCACAACGGCCGAGAGCATCGAGACGAGGTCGGAGGCGATCGTGAACTCGGTCGCCGCGGCGGCGAGCTCGCCGTTGGAGATGAGAACGCCCGAGGCGC
Source organism: Solirubrobacterales bacterium (assembly GCA_046715315.1). Classification (GTDB taxonomy): domain Bacteria; phylum Actinomycetota; class Thermoleophilia; order Solirubrobacterales; family 70-9; genus JBDTSW01. Next base: position 3,928 of record JBKJZF010000296.1, read on the forward strand.
CGACCGAGAACTGGCCTGACACCGGGTTCACGCCGGAGTGAAGGCCGGCGACGTCGGTGACGTAGACCCCGTCGCCGGCGGCGGCGAGCAGCTCGTCGAGGCTGCTGGTGCCGGGCTCGACGATCAAATTCGAGGTCGCGACCGAGGGGGCCGAGCGGTAGCCGGAGCGCGCGGCGTTCGCGGTCGAGCGCTGGCCGTCGCCCTGACGGCGGGCCGTGTAGGAGTCGTGCAGGTAGGCGGCAAGGCGCCCGCCCTCGATCAGCGGCGTGTGCCCGCGCGGCAGCCCCTCCGCGTCGATCGGCGCCGCGGCCATGCCCGCGAGGTCGATGCCGTCGTCGGCGACGGCGAGGACGTCGGAGGCGATCTCGTCGTTCAGCCGATCGGCGAAGGGCGAGCGGCCGCGCTGGACCGCGTCGGCGCAGAGCACGGCGCCGATGAACCCGGCGAAGCTGGCGGCGACCGTCGGGTCGAGGACCACCGGGCAGGTGCGCGACGCCGGCTTGCTGGCGCCGAGGAGCTGCACCGCGCGCTCTGCGCCCTCGCGCCCGATCGCCTCCGGGTCCAGGGCGGCGGGCGAGCGGCCCAAACCGAAGCCGAGCCCCGTCTGCTTGGAGCCGTCCTGCTCGGCGATCGCCTGCAGGTACGCGTAGGCGAAGCTGGCCTGATAGGAGCCGCCGAGCCCGGTGGAGGAGCGGATCGCCGAGCTCACCTCCTCGTCGACGTAGACGGCGGTCTCGACGGCGACCACCCGCGAATCGGCATCGAGCGCCGAGCGCTCGACGGCCTTGGCCAGCTCGACCTTGCGGTCGGTCGCCCAGGCGGCGGTCTCCGGGTCGAGGTAGCCGTCGGCCGGGGGCGCCGCGTCCGTGGAGGGCTGGGGCGCGGCGGCGAACTCGTCGGGGTCCGAGACCCGCGCCGCCTCGACCGCGTCGGCGGCGATCGCGGCGACGCCGTCGCCGGAGAGGTCGGTTCCGTAGGCGAATCCCACCCGGCCTTCGATCCAGGCGCGCACCCCGAGGCCCCTTTCCCCCGCCGCGCTCAGGCTCTCGACCTCGCCGCCGAAGACGCGGATCTCGCGGCCGACGGAGTCCTCGGCCGCCGCCTCGGCGTCGCCAGCGCCGGCGCCAAGCGCGGCCGCGACCGCCTTCTCTGCCAGCGCGCTGAGGGCCACGGACCTGAATCTATTCGAGGGGGGGCTTGGATCGGCTAGGGTCGCGTCAGGTCGTTCGTCCAAGGGAGGGTCATGGGCTCACGCATCCGTCAGCACCTGAGAGCGAACGTCGTCGGCTATGTGGCGCTCTTCTTCTCGCTCGGGCTCGGCAC
>JBKJZF010000297.1:0-4420 GCA_046715315.1 Solirubrobacterales bacterium
GCTCGCCGACGGCGACGAGCTCGAGATCGGCTGCTACCGCCTGTACGTGATCGATCCGGGCTAGCCACCGCCGAGCCCTCCCATCAACGGGTCCAGTAGTAGCGGGGGCCGTCGTCATCGTCGACGACGGCGAAGCCGAACTCGGCCGGGTCGAGCTGGTCGCGGTGGCCGAGCGCGCGCACGGTGCCGGCGACGTCGGCGGGCAGCTTGCGGGCCACCCACTCGAATACCGCCGCCGGCTTCACCCCGAGGCGCCGCGCGCAGTCGTGGTAGGGGGCGAGGTCCATCAGCAGATCGCGCCAATCCGAGACCGCCTCACCCTGGCGCTCGAGCACGCCGACGAGCCCGACGCGCAGCTGCTCGACCGAGCCCTCGCGAAGCGCCTGGGTGAGCGGCTCGTCCCGGATCGGGGCGGCCAGATCGGGCCTCACTCGGTGGAGATGTTGGGATCGGCCTGCACCCGGTGCGGGACGATCATCAGGAAGTTCTCGGGCCCTGCCGCCGCCAGCCCGAGCACCCGCTCGGCCTCGTCGGGCTGGTCGGTCACGCGCAGCTCCTCGGCGTAGTGGCCGAGCAGGTCCTCGAGGTCGAGCATGCCCTCGGCGTCGACCTCCTCGAGCTCGACCTTGGCCCCCTCCCCCAGGCGGCTGCGGATCGCCTCGCGGTCGAGACTCCAGTCGGAGCTGATCCGCACGTACACCCTGCCGCCGGTCATCCCGGCGCACGCCCAGGGGCCGATGTCGCCGAGGACGACGGCGCGGCCGGAGGTCATGTACTCGAAGGCGAAGCCCTTGGCGTTGGCGCGATCGACGATGCAGCCGCGGGCGTCGTCGAGCGGCTCCGCGGGCTCGCCGCCGAGGACGACGTCGGCGCCGGAGAGGCGAATGCAGAAGCGGGAGTCGGCGGAGCCCTGGACGAACAGGCGTCCCCGTTGAGCGCCGTAGGCGAACGACTTGCCGACCGACCCGTTGACCCGCCGGCCGTTGGAGTTGCGGCCCTTCATGATCGAGACGACTCCGCCGAGCATCGCCTTGCCGACCCCGTCCTGGGCGCCGCCCTCGACCCGGACGACTAGCCCCCAGGCGTTGAAGGCGCCGAAGCCCTGGCCGGCGACCGAGCCACCGTTGAAGTCGAGCTCGGCGAGCACGTCCTCCGTGCCCTCCGGGACGTCGCCGTAGAGGCGGCCGCGCGCGAGCGCGCCGGCGAGCTCGGTGCCGAGAACGCGGTCGTTGGCGTCGGTCGGCCGCGGGAACTTCTCGTGGACGATGCTGCCGCCGCAGACGTCGCCGGCGAGCCCGGCGATGTGGGTCGAGGCGTCGGAGCGCTGCATCCGGATCGGGCGGGCGCGGACGAGTCCCGCCTCGGCGCGCGTCTCGGCCGCGACCAGCTCTGAGTCGGCCACCGGCAGGTTGGCCGGCTCCAGCTCGAGGTACTCCTCGAGCGGCGTGATCAGCTGTGCCAGGTCGAGCTCGTCGACGTGGGAGACCTGCTCCAGCAGGTCGTAGCGCCCGACCAGGTCCTGGGCGCGGTCGTAGCCGAGCGAGGCGACCACCTGCTTGACCTCTTCGCCCATCGCGGTGAAGAACCGGGCGCAGCTGGAGGCCGCGGTGTCGACCGCCTGGGGCGTGAACTTCTTCAGCCCGTGCTCCTGGGCCTGCGCGGTCGTCTCGATCTGGGTGGCGATGCCGACGTGGCAGGTGTCGAGCTGGCATCCACGGCAGATCGTGCAGCCGAGCGAGACCATCGCCAGGGTGCCGAAGCCGATCCGGTTGGCCCCCATGCAGTGCAGCTTCACGATGTCGTGGGCGTGGCGGTAGCCGCCGTCGGCCCAGATCTCGACGCGATTGCGGATCCCGGCCTCCATCAGCGCCTGGTGCACCAGGCGCGTGCCGATGTCGGAGGGCAGCCCGACGTGGCGCAGCGCATGCTGGCGGGCCGCACCGGTGCCTCCCTCGAACCCCGACAGGGTGATGATGTCGGCGCCGGCCTTGGCGATGCCGAGGCCGATCGTGCCGATGTTCGGGACCACGGGCACCTTGACCGAGACGCGCAGGTCGGGGTTGACCGTCTTCAGCTCGTCGATCAGCTCGGCGAGGTCCTCGATCGAGTAGAGGTCGTGGTTGTTGGAGGGCGAGATCAGGTCGGTTCCCGGCGAGGCGTTTCGAGCCGCGGCGACCTTCTCGGAGACCTTCTTGCCCGGCAGGTGGCCGCCCTCGCCGGGCTTTGCGCCCTGGCCGATCTTGATCTCGGCCACATAGGAGGCGTTGAGCATCTCCGCCGAGACCCCGAACCGGCCGGAGGCAACCTGCTGGCCGCGCCACTTGCGGTAGCGCCCGTACATGTCGCGGATCTCGCCGCCCTCACCGTTGACGCAGAGGATGTTCGTCGCCTTGGCCGCCTCGGCGTAGGCGCGGAACGCGGGCTCGGACTGCGAGCCGAAGCTCATCGAGGAGATCACGATCGGGTAGTCGTGATGTCCGGCGCCGGCGTCGACCGTGCTCGGGTCGATCGGCTCGCGGTCGGCGCGCAGGCGCATGATGTGGCGCATCGAGATCGGGCTCTGCGCCTCGAGGTCGCGGACCTTCTGCGAGTACTCCTCATACGACGCGGTCCCGTTCGCGGCGGCAATCGCAGCCTTGTAGACCTTGGGGTAGAAGCGGAGGGTCTTGGCTGGCTTCGACTCCTCGTCGCCGCGCAGGATCCGGTGCCGGGCGTCGGTGTCCGAGTCGAGGTCGGCGAACCCCATCCCGCCCTTGTCCGAGGAGGCGAACGCCTGCGTCTGGAAGATCTCGGCGAGCTCGGGCTTGACCCCGATCGAGGAGAACTGGCGCGCGTAGCCGCGAACCTCGTGGATGCCGATCGTCGAGATCACCTTCTCGATCCCCTTGCGCAGGGCCGCGCAGAGGTTCGAGACGTCCTCGGCGTAGTCGTCGACGCAGATCACCTCGACCATCACGTAGGGGCAGACGCCGTTCGCGCCCATGCCGAGCGCGAGGACCACGTCGTGGACGTTGCGGATCGCCCCCGACCGCAGCACGATCGAGCACCGCCGGCGCAGATTCTCCTCGCCCGGCCCGACCTTGAAGGCCTTGAGCGCCTGATCGACGGCCGACAGCGCCAGGTGCGGGTCCAGGTAGCGGCGCTCGCCGTCGTAGACGACGCGGTCGGTGAGGACCATCAGCTCGGCGCCCTGGGCGACGTGCTTGACCGCCTCCTGGCGGATGCGGTCGATCGCCCCCAGGGTGGTCTCGGACTCCAGCAGCGCCGTGTCGATCGCCGCGGCGCGGTCGCGGAACTCCTCCCAGAGATCCTCGAGCAGGTAGGTCTGGTGGTTGCGGGCGATCTTGCGGTAGGTCGAGTCGGACAGCGGGGCGAGGTCGTGATGGCCGCCGAGGATCACCGGGAACGAGGTCTCGACGGTGCCGGTGTCGGTGGCGAGGTCGTGAACCGACGGGCGGCGCCCGAAGACCGAGCGAACCGAGAAGTGCTCCATCTCGCGCTCGCGGTCGATCGCCGGGTTGGTGACGACGGCCACCGTCTCCTTGAAGTAGTCGGCGAGGTTCTGGCGCTCCGGGGAGAGCGCGGCCAGGGCACCGTCGTAGCCGAGCGAGCCGATCGGCTCGGCGCCGTTGGAGGCCATCTGCTGGCAGAGCTTGACGTCGTCGCGCTGCCACCCGAAGCCGGCGAGGACGCGATCCTCGACCTTGATCGGCTCAGACGGCCCGGCCGAGGTGTAGCCGGGGATCTCGGAGCCCTCGAGCGGGCCGCCGGTCGTCAGCGCGCGGTCGTAGGCGGCGACCTTGCCGCCCGTGCGCTCGGCCCAGCGCTCGGCGACGAGGCGCTGCATCTCGTGATGCGGGTGCAGCCGCGAGTGGCGCTTGCCGGCGTCGATCGTGACCAGGAACTTCTCGCCCGGGCCCAGCGGCAGCGGCTCGGAGACCATGTCGCGGACGCTGACCACGCCGGGCTCGGAGCTGAAGATGTAGTCGTCGGGCGTCTCCAGCTTCCACAGCGGACGCAGGCCGAGGGCGTCGGCCGAGAACACGCACTCCTCGCGGCGGCGGGCGATCAGCGCGACCGGGCCCTGGGCGAACGGCCCCATCGCCTGGCGCAGGTACATGTAGAAGGCGTGCAGGTCGGAGGGCAGCGAGCGGATCTCGTTGACGATCGGTGGCACGACCATCTCCATCGCCTCCGCCAGCGACAGGCCTTCGCGGCAGATCAGCGTGTCGATCACGCGGTTCAGGTCCTGGGAGTCCGAGGAGCCCGGCCGGATCGGGGCGCCCAGCATCTTCGCCTCCTGGCGGAGCTGGGCGATGGTGTTGATCTCGCCGTTGTGCCCGAGCACCGAGAACGGCTGCACCCGCTTGAACGAGGGCCAGGTGTTGGTCGAGTAGCGGTTGTGGCCGAAGCAGCCGAT
>JBKJZF010000298.1:0-8504 GCA_046715315.1 Solirubrobacterales bacterium
GGTGAGCACCCCCTCCGGCGCCTCGTCGGAGTCGACGACGATCACGTGCTCGAGCGACGGCAGCTCGTCGCGCGCGGCCAGGACAGCGTCGAGATACTCCTCGTGGACCAGAGCGATACTGGCTTCGGAGTCGGAGATCACGTAGGCGATCTGCTCCGGCGAGGAGGTCTGGTAGATCGAGAACGGCACGCCGCCCAGCGAGACGATGCCGAGGTCGCAGGCAAAGAACTCCGGCCGGTTGTTGAGCATCATCGCCACGGCGTCGCCCTTGCCGACTCCCAGCTCGGCGAGCCCGCCGGCGATTCGCGCCGCGCGGTCCGACAGCTCCGACCAGGTCGTCTCCTTGCCCTCGCCGTCGATGATCGCCGCGTCGTCGGGCAGCCTCTCGACGGTCTTCGAGAACGCGATCGCCAGGTTCGGCGCGTAGAGCTCTCTGCTCTCTCCGCCGCTGGCGTACCGCTCCGCAGTGCTCAGCTCCATGCTCCCTCTCTCCTCCAGGTGGGTGAGGCGAAAGCTATCGCAGGCCGGGCCCGCTCACCGCCGCAGATCGAAGCCGCCGTTGGAGAACCGATCGATGTCGTTCATGAACCCGATCACGAAGATGGCCATGATCAGCATCAAACCGACCACGCTCGCCTGCTCCATCGTCCGCAGCGACACGCGCCGCCCGCGGACCTTCTCGACCAGGGTCCAGAAGACGTGGCCGCCGTCCAGCGGCAGGACCGGGAAGAGGTTGATCAGCGCCAGCGAGAGCGAGACCAGCGCGATCACCCGCAGCGCCGTGACGGTGTCGAACTCGATCGCCTGGCGGGTTGTCTCGACCGCGCCGACGACGCTGCCGAGCTTCTCGCGCTCCTCGGCCTTGAACAGCTGCGCGAAGGTCGAGACCGTCTCCGAGGTGACCAGCCACATCTGGTCGACCGAGGTCCCGGCGGCTTCCGTGACCGAGGGGTCGACGGGCTCATAGTCGGTCGCCCGGAAGGCGAACCCGAGCCGCGTCCGGTCCACCTCCTCGTCGTAGTAGGGGGTGATCTTCAGCGGCACCTCGCGTCCGTTGCGCTCGACCGTGATCTTCACCGGCGTCGCCGCGCGGCAGCCGTCGCTGGGCTCGCCCTTGCACCGGTGGTCGCCGACCAGGCCCGCGTACCGCTGCGCCTGGGCCTCGATGTCCGCCCCCGCCGCCGCGCTCTTGCCGTCGACGGCGACGCTCCGGTCGCCGGACTGGAGCTTGCCGTCGGCGGGCGAGTCGGCGACGACCTTGCCGACCGCGAGCCCGGTGGGCTGGTCGGAGGCGAAGCCGACCGCGAACAGGATCAGGAAGGCGATGAGGACGTTCACCGCCGGCCCCGCGAGGATGACAAAGATCCGCTTCCAGGCGGGCTGGTTGCAATACGCCCGCGGCCGCACCTCTTCGTCGAGTTCCTCCTCGGGGTTCATACCGGTGATCTTGGCGTAGCCCCCGAGGGGGATCGAGCCAATCCCGTACTCGGTCTCGCCGCGCTGCACCTTCCAGATCGGCTTGCCGAAGAACAGGTAGAGCTTCTCGACCCGCATCCCGGTCGCGCGGGCGGCGAAGAAGTGCCCCAGCTCGTGGAAGACGACCAGGGCCATGATCCCGACGATCGCGAGCAGGATCCCGAAAGCGGCGCTCATCGGGCCGGGCCGCCTTCCACCGGGGCGCTTCGCGCGGCCACCAGGCTCTCGGCCAGGAGGCGCGCCTGGGCGTCGGTCTCAAACAGCTCCTCGAAGTGCCCGGTCGGCCGCGCCGGCAGCGCCGCCAGGGCCTCGGAGACGACCTCGGCGATGCCGCTGAAGGGGATCCGCTCGGCCAGGAACGCCTCGACCGCGACCTCGTCGGCCGCGTTCAGCACGCAGGGCGCGGTGCCGCCGGCGACGCCCGCCTCGCGCGCCAGCCGCAGGCAGGCGAAGACGCCTGGGTCGGGCGGCTCGAAGCTGAGCGCTCCCACTGACGCCAGATCGAGCGCGGGGGTGTCGACGTCGGCGCGCTCGGGATGGTGCAGCCCGTAGGAGATCGGCACCCGCATGTCCGGGTGGCCGAGGTGCGCCAGCGAGGCGCCGTCGTTGAGCTGGACCACGGCGTGGACGATCGACTGCGGATGGACGACGACGTCGATCCGCTCGTAGTCAAAGCCGAACAGGTGGTGTGCCTCGATCACCTCGAACCCCTTGTTCATCAAGGTCGCCGAGTCGACCGTGATCCGCCCGCCCATCTCCCAGGTGGGATGTGCGAGGGCCTCCTGCGGGGTGATCCCGGAGAGATCGGTGCGCCCGCGGAAGGGCCCGCCCGAGGCGGTGAGCACGAGCTTCGTGGCGGTGCCGGGGGCCTCGCCGCGGAGAAGCTGATGCAGCGCCGAGTGCTCGGAGTCCACCGGGATCAGTCGCGCCCCGCCGGCCTCGGCGAGCGCCATCACCAGCTCGCCGCCGGCGATCAGGCTCTCCTTGTTGGCGAGCGCCAGGTCGATCCCCTCGCTGAGGGTGACGATGGTCGGTCCCAGGCCGGCGAAGCCGACGATCGCGTTCAGGACCAGATCCGGCTCGCAGGCGCCGACCAGGTCGCGCACGCCTTCGTCGCCGGAGAGGACCCGGGCGGAGTCGCCGACCTCGGCTGCGGCGCGCTCGGCCGCCTCGGGTCGCGAGAGCGCGATCCGCGCGACGCCGTGGTCGCGCGCCTGCGCGCACAGCCGCTCCCAGCGATGGCCGGCCGACAGCCCGCACAACTCGAGCTCGGGCGACGCCTGGACGACCTCGAGCGCCTGCTCGCCGATCGACCCCGTCGACCCCAGGATCAGGACCTTCTTGGGCACGAAGGCAGTGTAGGGACGCGCCTTAACCGCGCCGAAAGCTCAGCGCCCGGCAGGAGGTGGGTCGCGCTGTCCCCCCTATGCGGCGCGGTTTGTGACCCACCCCCCTACGGAAGCCGCCCACGGCTCCCATGGCTGGCTCCTATGCTGCGGATCGATGGCGGCAGCGCTCGGCATAGGCGCACACGTGGCGCAGGAGCGGCCGCTGGAGGCGGCCGCGGCGCTCGGCGTCGACTGCGTGCAGATCTTTCTCGGCAAGCCGCAGGGCTGGGAGAAGCCGCCGGAGCGCGACGATGCCGCCGAGCTCCGCGACTCGCCGGTCGGCCTCTACATCCACGCCCCGTACCTGATCAACGTCTGCTCACCGAAGCCGAACGTCCGCCACGGCTCGCGCAAGATCCTCCAGCAGCATTGCGACGCGGCGGCGGCCGTCGGGGCAGCGGCGCTGATCGTCCATCCCGGCCACGCCGAGGATGGGATCGACGAGGGGGTCGAGCGCTGGGCGAAGACGCTCGAGGCGCTCACCTCCGAGGTCCCGGTCTACCTGGAGAACACGGCGGGCGGTGAGAACGCCGTCGCCCGCCGCGCGGACGCGCTGGCGCAGCTTTGGGAGGCGGTCTCGGCGGCCGAGGTCGAGGTCGGCTTCTGCTTCGACACCTGCCACGCGCATGCCGCCGGCGAGGAGCTGACCGACGTCGTCGATCGGATGCGCGCGATCACCGGCCGCGTCGACCTCTGCCACGCCAACGACTCCCGCGACGCGGCCGGCACCGGAGCCGACCGCCACGCCAACCTCGGCTCCGGTGAGATGGACCCCGACGACATCCGTCGCATGATCCGCGCCTGCGAGGCGCCGGTGATCGTCGAGACGCCCGGCGAAGGGCACCCCGCCGACCTCGAGTTCGTGCGCGAGGCGCTGGCTCAGTAGACGAAGGCGACCGAGAGGTAGTAGCCGGCGACGATCGTGAAGAAGACGGCGTCGAAGCGATCCAGCAGCCCGCCGTGGGGGCCGAAGACGGTGCCGGAGTCCTTGACCCCGAGGTCGCGCTTGATCATCGACTCGAACAGGTCGCCCATCGGAGCGAGGATGGCGACCACCATGCCCATCAGCAGGGCGTCGACCCCCGGCAGCCAGTCCTGGTACAGCCCGGCGAACCAGAAGCCCATCGTGCCGCCGACGAAGCCGCCGATCATGCCCTCCACGGTCTTGTTCGGGGAGAGGTCCGGCGCCAGCTTGTGGCGACCGACCAGGCGGCCGACCGCGTAGGCCGAGGTGTCAGCGACGAAGGTGGCGACGAGGACGTCGGCCAGCAGCGCCCCGCCGTGGTCGGGAAGCTCGCGCAGCAGGACGGCGTGGGCGAAGGGCAGCCCGATCCACAGCGCGCCGAAGGCCGTCATCGCCATCGACCGGGTGACGCCCTCGATCGAGCCGCGCGTGGCGGCGACCATGAACATCAGCGGAAAGGCGGCTGCGCCGGCGAGCACGATCTGAAACTGGCTGCCGAAGTAGGCCGCGACGATCATCCCGGCGGCGGCGATGAAGGCCACCACCTGCAGGGGCCTGTCGGAGCTGGTCATCCGGAAGAGCTCGGCCAGCCCGATCCAGGCGAAGATGATCATCGCCCCGGCGAAGGTGAGGCCGCCGACGACCACGATCGCCACCGCGACGACGATCCAGGGCACCGCCCAGAGGATCCGAGCCAGGGTCTCGCGGGTCGCCGGCCAAGTGCGCGGCTGACCAGCCTCGCCTGGCGGCTTGGAGCGGCGAACCGATCGATCCCGGCGGCGGGAGTCGCGTGATTCCGGCTCCTCCACGGGGGGCGTGCCCTTAGCCGGCGTCGGGCTGACGAACGAGCCGGACTCGAGCTCGCCGGAGAAGCGCTCGGGCGGATCTTCGCCCCACTGGTCGAAGTCGAGGTCGACGTTCAGGTCTCGGCCGAACGCTCGCGGCCGCTCGTTGCCCTTACGGCCGCCGGACGACTCCATGGACCGAGGCTATCGGGCGCCGTAGCGCCGCTGGCGCGCCTCGAAGGTCCGCAGCGCATCCTGCAGGTGCTCGAGGGCGAAATCCGGCCACAGCACCTCGTCGAAGACCAGCTCGGAGTAGGCCGTCTGCCAGAGCAGGAAATTGGACAGGCGGCTCTCGCCGCTGGTGCGGATGACGAGGTCGGGCTCACTCATCTCCGGGGCGTACAGGCAGGCGCGAAACGCCTCCTCTCCACCGCCGTCGAAGCGCGCGGCGGCGTCGAGGATCTCGGCCCTGCCGCCGTAGTTGAAAGCGACGAACAGGCGCAGCCGCTGGTTTGACGCCGTCACCCCCTCGGCCCATCTCATCTGCTCGAGCAGCTGGTCCGAGATCTGTTCCCGGCGGCCGATGAAGCGCATCTTCACCCCCTGCTCGTCCAGCTCCGGGGTCTCGGACTCGATCAGCTCGGCGAACATCGCCATCAGGCCCTGCACCTCCGGCTGCGGGCGCGACCAGTTCTCGGTCGAGAAGGCGTATGCCGTCAGCTCCTCCAGGCCGACCTCGACCGCATTGCGCACGGTCTGCTTCAGCGCCTGGGCACCCTCGCGGTGGCCCTCCAGGACCGGCAGCCCGCGCTCGGTGGCCCAGCGGGCGTTGCCGTCCATGATGATCGCTACCGATTTTGCTGAGCTGTTCAAGGAGGAGCAGCCATCGGAGTGGTGTTTCAAACTTCGAGGATCTCTTCCTCTTTCGCCTTGAGGGCGGCGTCGATGTCCTTGGTCGCATCGTCGGTGAGCTTCTGCAGCTCTGCCTCGGCGCGCCGCTCGTCGTCCTCGCCGAGCTCGCCCTCCTTCTTCAACTCGCGCAGGTCGTGCATGACGTCGCGGCGGATGTTGCGCACCGCCACCTTGCCCTCCTCGCCGACGCCGTGGACGACCTTGACCATCTCCCGGCGCCGCTCCTCGTTCAGCTCGGGGATCTGCAGGCGGATGACGTTGCCGTCGTTGGAGGGCGTCAGCCCGAGGTCGGACTCCATGATCGCCTTCTCGATCAGGCCGATGGAGTTCTTGTCGTAAGGCGTCAGGGTCAGCAGCCGGGCGTCGGGCGCGGCGACGTTGGCGAGCTGCTTCAGCGGGGTCTCGGCCCCGTAGTAGTCGATCATCAGGCGATCGAGCAGGTGCGGCGAGGCGCGGCCGGTGCGCACCGTCGCCAGCTCGTGCCGGCAGTTCTCGACCGACTTGCTCATCCGACCCCCGGCGTCGGCGAGCAGCTCGTCGGTGAATTCGTCAGCCATTGCCCGTCTTCTCCTCCGGAGTCACGATCGTCCCCACGCGCTCCCCGCGAACGATCCTATCTATGTTCGCCTCGTCTCCCATGTTGAAAACGTAGATGGGGAGCCGGTTGTCCATGCACAGCGAGAGCGCGGTCGAGTCCATCACCTTGAGCCCGCGCTCGATCGCCTCGCGATGGGTCACCTCCGGCAGGAACTTGGCGTCGGGGACCTCGGAGGGATCGGCGTCGTAGACCCCCTCGACCCCGTGCTTGGCCATCAGGATCGCCTCGGCGTGGATCTCCAGCGCGCGCAGCGCGGCGGCCGTGTCGGTGGTGAAGAACGGGTTGCCGGTGCCCGCGGCGAAGATCACCACCCGGCCCTTCTCGAGGTGGCGGATCGCGCGGCGGCGGATGTATGGCTCGGCCACCTCCATCACCTCGATCGCGGAGAGCACGCGCGTGTAGGAGCCACGCTTCTCGAGCGCGTCCTGGAGGGTGAGCGCGTTCAGCACCGTCGCCAGCATCCCCATGTAGTCCGCGGTGGCGCGGTCCATGCCCTCCGCCGCGGCGTCAAGGCCGCGGTAGATGTTGCCGGCGCCGACCACCAGGGCGATCTCGACGCCGCGGTCCGAGACCTCGTGAACCTGCCTGCTGATCCGGTCGATCTGCTCGGGATCGGTGCCGTACTCCAGCGAGCCCATCAGGGCCTCTCCGGAGAGCTTCAGCAGGATTCGGTTGAAGACCGGTTCGTCCGCCACGCGCGGAACCCTAGCGACGAGCCGCCGGCCCGGACGCGGAGCGGAGGAGGCGGTGGCCTAGGCGTCGGCTTCGCCGACCACGAAGCGGGCGAAGCGGGCCACGCGGACGTTCTCGCCGGTCCTGGCGGCGAGCGCCGCCCGCAGCTCCTCGACGGTCTTGCCCTCGTAGCGGTCCGAGCGCACGTGCTCCTGCTCGAGCAGCGCCACCCCCTTGGCCCACTTGTCGAGCTGGCCGGCGACGATCTTGTCGACGATCTCGTCGGGCTTGCCCTCCTCGCGGGCCTTGGCCTCGAAGACCTTGCGCTCGGCCTCGCGATCGGCCTCGGAGGCCTCCTCCGCCGCCACGTACTGCGGCGGCGACGGCGAGCCGGCGATGTGCAGGGCGACCTCGTTGGCGAAGTCGAGGAAATCATCCGAGCGAGCGACGAAGTCAGTCTCGCACTGGACCTCGACGAGCACGCCTACCCTGCCGTTGGCGTGGATGTAGGAGGCGACGACGCCCTCGCTGGTGGCGCGGCCGCTTCGCTTAGCCGCGGAGGCCTGGCCCTTGACCCGGACGATCTCGATCGCCTTGTCGAGCTCTCCTCCCGACTCATCCAGGGCGGCCTTGCAATCCATGATCGCCGCTCCGGTGCGCTCGCGCAGCTCCTTGACGTCGGCGGCGCTGACCTCGGCCGCGGCGCTCACGAGCCCTCCTTCGCGGGCGCAGGCGCCGCCTCGGCCGGGGCATCGGCCTGGGGAGCCGGCGGCGGAACAGCCGCGGGAAGAGCCTCCTCCTTGGGCGCATCGGCCTTGGCGGCCTCGGCCTCGGCCTCGGCCTTCTCGGCAGCCTCCTTCTCGGCCTCCTTGCGGGCGCGCTCCTCCTCCTCGCGGCGGCGCTTCTCCTCAGCCTCGCGCTGGCGGCGCGCCTCCTCCTCGGAGCGGCGCTTGGCCTCCGCCTCGCGGTAGGTCCCGGCGGCGCTCTCGATCGCCTCGCCGAGGGTGCCGATCACCATGTTGCAGGAGCGGATCGCGTCGTCGTTACCTGGAATCGGGTAGTTGACCGGGACCGGGTCCACGTTCGAATCCACCAGGCCGATGATCGGGATCCGCAGGCGAGCGGCCTCGCGCAGGCCGATCTCCTCGGTCTTCAGGTCGATGATCACGACCGCCTGCGGCAGCTTCTCCATGTCGCGGACACCGCCGAGGTTGTAGGTGAGCTTGGTCAGCTCGGCCTCCATCGACATCCGCTCCTTCGTCGGCAGCAAGTCGAGCTGGCCGCCCTGCTTGCGCTCGTCGAGCTCGTGGAGGCGGTCGATCCGCTGCGACATCGTCTGGAAGTTGGTCAGCAGGCCACCGAGCCAGCGGTGGTTAACGTACGGCTGGCCGGCCGCCTCGGCGATCTCCTTGATGCCGTCGCGGGCCTGCTTCTTGGTGCCGACGAACAGCACGCTGCCGCCCCGGTGGGCGATCTCGGCGGCGAAGCGCTGGGCCTGCGCCAGCAGCGCCTCGGTCTTCAGCAGGTCGATGATGTAGATGCCGCTGCGCTCGCCGTGGATGAAACGGCGCATCTTGGGGTTCCAGCGGCGCGTCTGGTGGCCGAAGTGCACGCCGGCCTCCAGCAGCTCTCTGATTCCGACTTGAGCCACGGTGTTGCTCCCTTATGTGTTGAAACGGGCAACCCGGGCGAACGAGGCGATGCGGGCC
>JBKJZF010000299.1:0-7470 GCA_046715315.1 Solirubrobacterales bacterium
GGCCAGAGCCGCGGCGATGTCCTCGAAGAGCCAGCGGAAGGTGCGGATCGAGACACCGAGCGACGGCGCGCCCGCGCAAAGCTCGCGCTCGAACCAGGCCGCGTCGTCGCCGGTCGGCACGACCAGCACCGGCTCGCGGTCCAGAGCCTCGTCGAGGCGGCGGCGGACCTCGCCGGCGCGCCCCGAATTGGGCGGGCCGACGATCAGCTTCAGCGGCATCGGGTCGGGCTGGCGAGCATCCGTTTGAGCATAGGTCGCGCCTCGGCGCGCGGCTTTGACAGGTCGCCGGGGTGCGGGCCTGCCGATGGGTGGGCGCTAGCCGGTCACCGTCAGCACGGCCAAGCCGGCCACCGCCGCCGCAACCAGGCCGAGCGCAGCCCCGGTCAGGATCCGACCACCTCGACCGCTGGCGTGTTGGCCCATCACCGCCGGGTCGTTCGCAAGGCGGCGCATGAACGGCAGCAGCACCAGCAGCAGCACGGCGTTCAGCGCCTGCGAAAGAAAGAGGATCGGGATCAGCGGCGCCCCGGGGATCAGCACGATCGCCGCCGCGATCACGACCATCCCCAGGAAGCTGAGATAGAAGAGCGGGGCCTCCGCGAAGCTGTCGTTGATGTCGCCACGCGCTTGCAGAGCTTCGGACACCGCATAGGCGGTGGACAGTGGAACCACCGCGGCAGCGAGCAGGGCAGCGCCGAGGAATCCGAGCCCGAACAACGTCGCCGCCAGATGCCCTGCCAACGGTTCGAGCGCCCGCGCGGCATCGCCGGCGTCGTCGATCGAGATGCCGCTCACGTGGAGCGTGGCCGCGCTCGCCACGACGACGAACACGCCGATGATCCCGGTCAGAAGAGCGCCGACGACGACATCGACGCGCTCATAGCCCAGGTCCTTGGCCTCGAGGCGCTTGTCGACGGCGTAGGACTGGATGAAGGTCAGGCCCCAGGGAGCCAGGGTGGTGCCCAGGGTCGCCACCGCAACCAGCACCGCATCACGGTTCAGCGGGATGCTCGGGACCACCAGTCCCTTGGCGGTCGCGGCCCAGTCGGGATCAGCCAGGAAGCCGGAGAGGACGTAGGCGACGAAGATTCCGGTCAGCGCCAAGAGGACGTGCTCGACGCGGTGAAAGGACCCGCGCAACACCAGTGCGGACACTCCGAGGGCGGCGAGCGGGACGCTCAGGTATCGGCTCACACCGCTGAGCAGCTCCATGCCCGCCGCGACCCCGGCGAACTCGGCGCACAAGGTCCCGAGGTTGGCGATCAGCAGGGCGCTGAGGACCAGCACGGCGCCTGTCTTCCCGTACCTCTCACGGACGAGCGCCAGCAGCCCCTTCCCGGTGACGATGCCCATGCGGACCGCGAGCTCGTGGAAGATGACGAGCGCCGCCGTCGACAACGCGAGCACCCACAGCAACTCGTATCCGTAGTCGGCTCCGAGGATCGAGTAGGTCGTGATCCCTGCGGGATCATCGTCGGACAGGCCGGCCAGGATCCCCGGTCCGACGACGGCCAGCAGCGCGACGAGCGACCCGCGCCGGACAAGGTGGCGCCGCCTGCGAACGAGGCGCCAGTGCAGGTGACGCCCGATCGAACGGGGAGGCGGAGCCGCCTCGTCCGGTCCGGTGCCGCGTGAGGGTCCTTCGGCCACCGAAGCGAGTCTAGAAAGGGGCTCGACTCAGGTCGTGACTCGATCGGGCGCCTGCAGACCCGGGGCGACGGCAGCTCGAAGGCCGAGCGGGTCGACCCCGGCGGCACGAGGCAGAACCAGCACGGGACAGGCGGAGGATGCGAGCAGCTGCCGGCTCGTGCTGCCAAGCAGCGTCCGGCGCAACGGCCCGTATGCGCGCGAGCCGGTGACGATCAGGTCGAAATCGTCGCTGACCTCGGTCAGAAGCGAGCCGGCGTCGCCCGTGAGTACCCGTCCCTCGCCCTGCAAACGGGCGGGGATCCGCGCAATCGCCAACTCCAGCAGGCGCCCCTTGTCCTCGTGCTCGAAGTCATGGAGCTCGCCGCTGGTGAGGATCGACCACGACGCGGCATATCCGTAGCGCGGAAAGTCGGCCACGGAGATGACCGTGAGCTGCCCGTGGCAGCGCTCGGCGATCCCGATCGCGGTCTCCAGCGCCCCCCATGCCTCCGGCGAGCCGTCGAACGCGACCGCGATGCGAAGCAGCCGATCCCGGCTGCGCTCGGCGTAGCCGCGCGGGGCGACGGCGATCGCACAGGGGGATCCGTACATGAGCGACTCACCGACGCTGCCGGCGAGGGTCTGGCCGATAGGCCCTCGATGGCAGGATCCGAGCACGATGATCTCTGCGCCCTCGCTCTCGGCGAGCCCATGCAGCGCCTCGGCAGCCGACGGGCTCGCCATGGCGCGAGTCTCGACACCGAGATCGCGGAGCTCGTCGCGAATCGCGGAAAATCGCTCGTGCATCTCTGCATCAACCTGCTTCTGCAGGTCTTCAATGCCCATCAGGTAGCCCGGCCAGGGCAGCGTGGTGCAGACGATCGGCTTCGCGGCGAGCACCTCGGCAAGGACGCGACCGAGACGCAGGACAGCCGGACCGCCATGTGTGGGGTCGTAGCCGACGATGATCTTGCGCTCCACGGCTCTCCTCTGACCGCTCGGTTGGTCTGTGCCCAATCTATGAACGGCAGGCGTGCGGCACATCCGTGGCGAGTGGGGATTCGGCTGGGTAGTCACTGCGGAGCCGGAGCGGTACTGTCGGGTTTCGGAGCGCACGGATGAGCACTACGAGCCTTGGCCCCAAGCACCTCGAGCGGCTCTTGGAGGTCGGACGAGCGCTCGTCTCAAAGCACGACCCTGAGGTGGTCCTGCGGGAGGTCCTCGGAGCCGCGCGCGAGTTGACCGGCGCGAGATATGCGGCGCTTGGGGTCCTCGACGAGGGCAAGCGCGAGCTGGACCACTTCGTCGCCGTCGGCATCGACGCCGAGCTGAGGGAGCGGATCGGCCCACTCCCGCGCGGACGTGGGATCCTCGGTGAGCTGATCCGCGCGCCTCGGCCGCTGCGTCTGCGGCGCATCAGCGACCACCCACGCTCGTACGGGTTCCCGGCCGGACATCCCCCGATGGAGACCTTCCTCGGCGTTCCGGTGATGATTCGCGGCGAGGTCTTCGGCAATCTCTATCTGACCGAGAAGGAGGGTGGCGAGGAGTTCGGCGACGAGGACGAGGAGCTTCTCGTCGTGCTCGCCGAGTGGGCGGCGATCGCAATCGACAACGCGCGCTCCCACGAGATGAGCCGGCGCCGCCAGGACGAGCTCGAGCGCGCGATCCGTGGCCTCGAGGCCACGATCTCGCTCAACCGGGAGGTCGGTGGCGAGACCGATCTGCCGCGCGTGCTCGAGCTGGTCGTCAAACGCAGCCGCGACCTCGTCGATGCTCGCAGCTGCGCCGTGCTCCTGGTCGACGACGGCGACGGTCTCAGCGTGGGCCAGGTCGCCGGCGAGTTCGCTCAGAGCCTCGTTGGCCGAGTGCTCTCGGCCGAGGGTTCGCCGGCGCTCGATGTGCTGCGGGCCGGCCGCAGCCAGCGCATCTCCGGTGGGGCGGTCGCCCGCTTCGCCGAGTTGGGCGGCGGTGCCTCTTCCGGGCTGCTGGTTCCGTTGCGCTCTCGCGGCGTCGACCTGGGTGTCCTCGCCGTCTTCGATCGGCTCGGCTCCGAGCCCGAGTTCAACGCCGACGACACGCTGGCCCTGGATGCCTTCGCGACGAGCGCGGCGACGGCGATCGCCGCCACCCAGGCGATCGAGGGCGAGAAACTGCGCCTCTCGATCGCCTCCTCGGAGCGCGAGCGCCAGCGCTGGGCGCGCGAGCTGCACGACGAGACCCTGCAGGAGCTGAGCGCGCTGAACGTGATGCAGGACAGCGCGCTGCAGGTAGACGGCGCCGAGGCGATGCGCCGGGCGCTGACCCGCTCCAACGACCAGGTCGGGCGGATCATCGCCGGGCTCCAGGGCCTGATCACGGAGCTGCGCCCGGCGGCGCTCGACCAGCTGGGTCCGGCCGCCGCGGTCGAGGCCCTTGCCGATCGAATGCGCTCGCGGAGCGATCTCGAGATCGAGGTGGACGTCGATCTCGCCTTCGAGGCGGGCCGTGAGCCGACGCGCCATACCGCAGCGCTGGAAGCGACCGTCTACCGAACCGTGCAGGAGGCATTGACCAACGTCGTCAAGCACGCCGACGCGAACAGGGTTCGGGTGATGATCGAGGAGCGGGAGTCGGTGGTCACGGTCACGGTCGAAGACGACGGCCACGGCTTCGACGAGGGTGCCGCGCACGATGCCTTCGGGCTGCTGGGAATGCGCGAACGGGTCGCCCTGGCCGGCGGCGAGCTGAGCATCACGTCGACGCCCGACGCCGGCACGCGGGTCAGCGCCAGGCTTCCGGTGACGAGGGCGCCCGCGTAGCCCGCCTGCTCCGCACTGACTGCGCCGCCGGGCTCAGCGCTCGACGAGGTTGTGTTCAATCGCATAGGCGATCAGCTCCGCCCTTGTCGAGAGGCCGGTCTTGCGCTGGATGTTCGCGCGATGGGTCTCGACGGTGCGAACGCTCAGCACCAGCCGGTCGGCGATCTCGGGGTTCATGTAGCCGAGGGCGAGCAACCCCAGGACCTCCGCCTCCCGAGGGGTGAGGTCGTCGGGAGGGCCTTTGGGGCCTTCGGGCTCAGTGGCCATCCGGGCGCCGAGGTGGGGGTTGATGTAGGTCTCCCCCGCGAGTACGGCTCGCACGGCCGAGACAAGCTCGCTGGCCGCGGACTGCTTGATCACGAAGCCCCTTGCTCCGGCCTGTAGGGCCTGACGCGCAAAGGCCGGCTCGTTCTGCATCGTCACCACGATCACCGAGGTGGACGGCGACGACTCGATCATCTGGGGCATCAGCTCCAGGCTCGGCAGCCCAGGCATGCTGAGGTCGAGCACGAGCACCGTCGGCTTGTGGCCGAGCACGTAGCGGGCGGCCGTCTCGGCGTCGGATGCCTGGGCGACGACCTCGATGTCGGGCTCGGCCTCCAAGACCATGCGAATGCCCTCTCGCACGAGCTCGTGATCGTCGGCGAGCACGACGGTCACCGCATCCGGGCCGGGCCTCGAGTCAGAGCTCGCGCTCACGCGCCAACCCTAGACACCGACCTCCGGCAGCGTCATCGGTATGCGGTCCGCGTCGCTGTGCGTGGTCACTACTGAGGCGCCATCAGCGGGATCGGAGTAGGAAGGGGGGATGCTCGAGCTGATCTTGGTCGCGTCAGGCACCGCCGTCGCCACCGGCCTCGGGGCGATACCGGTGTGGCTGCTGGGGGACAGGGCGGCGCAGCTGCGCCCGTTGCTGCTCGGCCTGGCCGCGGGGGTGATGACGGTCGCCGCCATCGCCGGGCTTCTGCTGCCCGCCTTCGACGACGGCACCGTGCCGGAGGTGGGGCTCGGCCTTGCCGCCGGCGTCGCCTTCCTGCTCGGCGCCCGGCGATTCCTCTCGATCGGTCCGGCTGAGGCGATGACCGGCGCTCGGCGCACCTCGTTGCTCGTCTTCGCCGTCCTCTTCGTTCACAGCCTGCCCGAGGGGCTGGCGATCGGAACGGCGTATGCCTCCACGACCGAGGGCCTCGCTCTGTTCATCGTCGTCGCGATCGCGGTTCAGAACATTCCGGAGGGAACGAGCGTGGCGATCCCGATGGCGGCGGCCGGCTACGGACGCGCGCAACAGTTCTGGGCAGCGGTGGCGACCAGCGCGCCACAGCCGCTTGGCGCCGTGATCGCCTTTCTGCTGGTCGAGCAGATCAGCGCACTGTTGCCGATCTCGTTTGCCTTCGCCGCGGGGGCGATGCTGGCCCTGGTGACGGTCGAGGTGTTCCCGTCCGCGGTTCGCGGCGGCGGCCGCGGGGCACTGATCGGGGCCGCGATCGGCGCGCTTGCGATGGTCGCCCTCAGCTCCGTCCTCGGCGTTTGACTGAGCGAGTCCGAAGCCGCTCCTTGGGCGCCTGCAGGCGTCGTGGTTCCGTCCCCGGCCGCGTCTATCTTCGCCCGTGATGTCGCTCTGCTTCATAGACCCCGCCGATGCGATCCGCGCGATCGCTGATTCCGTGGGCCGGGAGGCCCGCCGCCAGCTGCTCGGGGAGGCGGTTCGGGCCTGGGTCGACGAGATCCCCGACGACGAGCTCGAGTCTCACTACGCGCGGGCGATCGCCGAGCTCGACGAGCACGACATCTCGATGCTCGCCGCCTGGCACGCCTCGCTCGACGTCGGCCACCCGGTGCCGAACCGGGACTTCCTGATGGGAGCCTTCGGCTCCCTCGGAGAGCACCGCCGCGAGGCGCTGAAGCTCGCCGCCGGCTTTCGCGGCGAGGAGGCGGTGGACCGCGGCGTCACCGAGGAGCGGGCGCTGGAAACCGTGCTCGAGTGGCTCTCGCCGACGCGGCAGATGGAGCTCGCGGTCGAGGCCGTCGAGCTCTACGTCTGGGACCGCGGCGGCTGCGACAACTAGGCGGGCTCAAGTCCCCGCGGCGGCGACGGCCGCCTCGATCTCCGGGATCGCCTGCTCGTTCGAGCGGAAGCGGACGGCCCACATCCCGAGGCTCCCTGCGGCCTCGACGTTGACCTCGATGTCGTCGACGAACACGCACTCCGCGGGCGCCAGGTCCGCCAGGCCCTCGCGCTCGCGCAGGCGCTCGAGGGTGAGCTCGTAGATCTCGGGCTCGGGCTTTCGCATTCCGACGAAGGCCGAGTCCACGATCAGCTCGAAGACCTCGTCCACGGGCATCATCGATCGCCACAGCGGCTCCCACTCGCGGACGTTGTTCGTCAGCAAAGCCATCCTCAGGGCGCGGTCGCGCAGCTCGCGCATCAGCTCGATCATCGGCCCGTTCGGGTCCAGCGCCTCGAAGTAGATCTCCCGGAAGCGGTGTAGCTGGGGCTCGTGACCGAGCTCTGAGGACAACTCGCCCCGGAGGCGGGCGAGGAAGGCGTCCTCGGTGATCCGGCCACGCTCGAGCTCGAACAGCGGGTGCTCGCCGTCGGCCTCGGCGATCCGCTGCATCGCGACCCCCAGCGACTCCGGCGGTACGCCGGTCTCGTCCTGGAAGGCGGCGAAGGAGCGCATCAGCGGCGTCGTCAGGACGCCGCCGAAGTCCGAGATGACGACTCGAGCCCCCACCGCTGCGTCGTCAGGCGGGGCGGATCAGCTCGTGCAGGCCGGTGCCGGGCTCTCCGTCGAGGCGGAAGGCCATCGGGGTCGCCTCGCGTCGGAGGCCGTCCGCAGCGGTTGTTCCGGGCTCGCCGGCGCGGTCGGCGGCGAGCCGCCTGGCGACGCCGGACTCCGGCCACAGCTCGACCCCGATCCGGCGCACGGCGCCGTTCGAGTCGTACTCGGTCGAGACGAGCGCCTCGTCGACGCTCTCGGGCCCGCTTGGAGCCAGACGTATCCCCGCGACCCTGTCGGTGTCGGCGCCGGCGGCGCCG
>JBKJZF010000300.1:0-2795 GCA_046715315.1 Solirubrobacterales bacterium
GGTCAGGTCGATGTCGGCCTCGCTGCTCTGCGCCCCGCCCTGTGGGGCTGTTCCGCCCTGACAGGCCGTCGCGACGATGAGGACCGCGAAGAGGATCGCCGCCTTGAGCTTCATGCTGCCCTCCCTACTCCCAAGCCTTGAGCGCTGTTCCCGGATACGTGCGAGTGCCCGCGATGGACGTGCCCCGTGGTCGCGTGTCACCCGCGGATGCCGGTCCTGGCGTAGCCCTGGATGAGCTGTCGCTGCGCGACCAGGAACAACGCGATGACCGGCAGGATCACGAATGTCGCCGCCGCCATCGTCAGATGGTACTGCGAGCCGAACTCGCTGGAGAACACCTGGACGCCCAGCTGGACCGGCCGCAGCTCGTCCTTGGAGGTCACCAGCAGCGGCCACAGGAAGGCGTTCCACGAAGCCAGGAAATTGAACAGCGCCACCGTGACGATGACCGGGATGGAGTTCGGCAGCAGGATGCTCCACAGGAAGCGCAGGTGGCCCGCCCCGTCGATCCGCGCGGCGTCGAAGAGCTCCTTGGGGAAGGACAGGAAGAATTGTCGCAGCAGGAAGATGGAGAAGCCGGAGGCGACGAAGGGGAGGATCTGTGCCCAGTAGGTGTCGTACAGGTTGAGATACCGCCGACCCATGATCACGAAGTTCGGGATGATGGTCGCCTCGTTCGGGATCATGAGCGTGGCGAGGACCAGGGTGAAGATCACCGACTTGCCCGCGAACTCCATCCGCGCGAAGGCGTACGCGGCGAGCGTCGCGGTGATGAGCGTCCCGACGGTCACCGAGGTCGCCACCAGGATGGTGTTCAGGAAGTAGCGGGCCCACGGCGCCTCGTTCCAGGCCGTGACGAAGTTCTCCGGGTGCAGCTCGCGCGGAAAGAGCGTGGGCGGGAACTGCGAAGCCTCGAAGAAGTCCTTGAAAGCCGTCGTGAGCATCCAGTAGAAGGGGAAGACGAGGAGCACCGCGATCGACGTGAGCCAGACGTGCTTGAGCAGGCTCGACAGGTGGAACGGGCGGTGCCGTCGCGCCAGCGTGCTCCTGCTCGGCTCGTTCATTCGTAGTGCACCCGCCGGCCGACGACGCTGAACTGGAACAGCGTGAGCAGCAGGATGATCCCGACCAGGATGAAGGCCATGGCCGACCCGATGCCGAAGTTCCCCTGCTGGAAGAACGTACGGAAGATCTCGAGGGACACGACGCGCGAGGTGTCGAGCGGCCCGCCACGCGTCATAACGAAGACCTGGTTGAAGGCGCGCAGGGCGCCGATGGTCGCGATGATGAGGACGAAGAACGTCGTCGGGGAGAGCAGCGGCATCGTGATCTTCCAGAAGATCTGCCGCTCGGTCGCCCCGTCGATCCGCGCCGCCTCGTAGTACTCGGCAGAGATGCTCCCGAGGCCGGCCATGAAGATCACGACCTGGTAGCCGATGAAGTGCCAGATCGTGAAGATGCACACGCCGATGAGCGCGAGGCTGGGGCCGGCCGCCCACTCGGGGACGCTCAGGCCGAGGCCGCCAGCGATGAGCTCGATGACCCCGCTGGGCTCGTCGAGCCAGCGCTGGGCCGGCAGGCCCAGGCCCTCGATGAGCCAGTTCATGAGCCCGTAGTTTGGGTTGAAGATCCAGGCGAAGACGATCGCCGCGGCGACCGTGGACGTGATGTAGGGCATGAAGTACGCGGTCCGGTAGAAGCCGCGGGCGCGCAGCGGCCGGAACAGCACGACCGCCAGCCCGAGGGCGATGGCGATCTCGATCGGGACGGTGAAGAGCACGTAGGTGAAAGTCGTCCCGAGCGATCCCCAGAACGCGCCCGATCGCGATCCCCAGAGGACGTCGGCGTAGTTCTGCAGACCGACGAAGGGCCCCTGGATGATCACCCAGCGGAACAGCGAGATCCAGAAGGCGAAGAAGGCCGGGAAGAACTCGAAGATCCCCAGGCCGAGCAGCGCCGGGAGTAGGAACAGCCAGGCGCTCAAGTTCTCCCGGAGCCTGCGGCCTCGCCGTCCGCGCAGTGTCGCCGGACGAGCCGAGACCACCACCCCTGCAGCCACCTATGGGCGATGATACGAGCGGTGCCGATCTACGACTACCGCTGCGATGCCTGCGGACACGCCTTCTCGGCGGTGCAGTCCTACACCGACGAGACGCTCGACACCTGCCCGCAGTGCGGGGCGGTCCCGCGGAAGCTGATGGCCTCCCCGGCGATCGTGTTCAAGGGATCGGGTTGGTACAAGACCGACAGCCGCCGGGGCTCGAGCGACGCGAAGGCCGACGCCAAGGCCGAGGGAAGGTCCGAAGGCCAGCCCGACGGGAAGCCCGAGCAGCCGGACGGGAAGACCGAGAAGCCGGGGGGGAAGTCAGACGGGACGGCCGAGACGGGCACGCCGAAGCCCGCTGCGGCCGAGGCGAAGGCGGAGAAGCCTGCGGAGGCGAAGAAGGAGCCCGCATCCTAGGCCGCGCGACGGCGCGCGCCCGGCGCATCTTCGAGGGGTTCGGCGAGGATGACTGCGGCTTCCTGGCCGGCGGCGTGGCCTATCAGGTGTTCTTCGCGCTCATCTCGCTGCTCGCGCTGGTCATCGGTGCGTTCAGCCTCATCTCAGGGCCTGAGCGCGCCGCGGGCCAGCTCTCCTCGCTCATCCGGCAGGTGTATCCCGCGGCGCGACAGGAGGAGACCGACCTCGTGCGCGGTCTCGTGGAGGGCCGGGCCATCTCCCTCGGGATCGGCCTGGTCGGCACCATCTTCTCGGCGACCGCGATCTACGGGGCGCTCGACATCGCGCTCTCCGG
>JBKJZF010000301.1:0-4803 GCA_046715315.1 Solirubrobacterales bacterium
GATCGGGATCGGCGGCGAGCGCAGCGCGGTCGCTGCCGGTGGCCGCGCCGAGCAGCAGCTCGGCGTCGAGGCGGGGGGTCTCGACGCCGGCGGCCTCGAGCGCGGCGGCGGCCGACGCCAGCGCCTCGCGCACCGTCCCGGCGACGGCGGTGCTCACGAGTCCGCGGCGGCGGCCTGGGCCTCAAGACGAGCCCGCTTCTCTTCCCCCGAGAGGGCATCCGTGAAGTCGCTGAGGCTTCCGCCGAGCACCTCGTCGAGGTTGTGGGCCGTGAGCTTTATGCGATGGTCGGTGACCCGGCCCTGCGGGTAGTTGTAGGTGCGGATCTTCTCCGAGCGCTGGCCCGTTCCGACCTGGGAGCGGCGCTCGGCCGAGATCTCCGCCCGCTGCTCCTCCAGCGCCCGCTCGTAGAGGCGCGCGCGGAGCACCCGCATCGCCTTGTCGCGGTTCTGCAGCTGCGACTTCTCGTCCTGCATCGAAACGACGATGCCTGTCGGCTTGTGGGTGATCCGCACCGCCGAGTCGGTGGTGTTGACCGACTGCCCGCCCGGGCCCGACGACCGGTAGACGTCGACCTGCAGGTCGCCGTCGTTGATCTCGACCTCGACGTCCTCGGCCTCGGGCAGCACGGCAACGGTCGCGGTCGAGGTGTGGATCCGGCCCTGCGACTCGGTCTGCGGCACGCGCTGCACGCGGTGGGTGCCGCCCTCGTACTTGAACACCGAGTAGGCGCCGTCGCCTTTGATCTCGAACGTCACCTCCTTGAAGCCGCCGACCTCCGCCGGCGACTGGGAGAGGACCTCGGTCTTGAAGCCGAGCTCCTCGGCGTAGCGGGTGAGCATGTTGAACAGGTCCCCAGCGAACAGCGCGGCCTCGTCTCCCCCGGCCCCTGCGCGGATCTCGATGATCACGTTCTTGGCGTCGTTGGGATCACGCTCGACCATCGCCAGGCGGATCTCCTCCTCGAGCTGTGAGAGCCGCGCCGGCGCCTCGGCCACCATGCTCCGCAGCTCGGGGTCGTCGCCGTCCTCCTCCAGCAGCTCGCGCGCCCCCTCGACGTCGTTGTTGAGCTTGCGGTACTCGACCGCGAGCCCGTGCGCCTGCTTCAGCAGGTTGTACTCGCGCCCGACCTCGGCATAGCGCTCGCGGTCGGCGATCACCTCGGGATCCGACATCTGGCGCTCCAGCTCCGCGAAGCGCCCCTCCACCTGCTCTACGAGCCGCTCGATCACAGATCTAGTGTGACGGGCGGCGGCTCAGGCGACGATCTCGATCGCCTCGGCTTCCGGCTCGGAGCCGGGGCTCTCGACGGCGAGCACCGCTTCGAGCGAGTCGATCGCGACGGCGAGCTGCTCGCGGTCGGGCGCGCGCGTCGTCAGGTTCTGGAGCATCAGCCCGGGCCACATCAGCGCCCGCACCCAGCGCTTGCGGCGGTTGCGGCCGGCCCACTTGATCACCTCGTAGGAGAGGCCGGCGATCAGCGGGATGCCAAGGATCCGCGAGGCGACCAGCCAGTACCACTCCGGCAGCCCGATCGGGGCGAAGACGAAGATCGCCAGCACCATCACGATCAGCAGGAAGCTGGTGCCGCAGCGCGGGTGCAGGCGGGAGTAGCGCTCGGCGCGAGCGGGCGTCAGCCGGTCGCCGGCCTCGTAGCAGGAGATCGTCTTGTGCTCGGCGCCGTGGTACTCGAAGACGCGTCGCAGGTCGGGCAGGCGGCTGATCGCGACGATGTAGCCGATGAAGATCGCGGTCCGCAGCACCCCCTCGACCAGCCAGAACAGCAGCGCCGAGCCGAGCTGGTCCTTGATCAGGCTGGTCGCCGCCACCGGGATGACGAAGAAGAGGCCGATCGCGAGCGCCATCGACAGCGCGATGGTCAGCGCCCAGGTGAGGCCGCCGATCGGCTCCGGCTCCTCCTCGCCCTCGGTGGTTTCGATCTGGGCGTTGGCCGAGATCGCCAGCGCCCGGAAGCCGATCTTGAGCGACTCGCCGAGGGCGACGACGCCTCGGATCACGGGCCAGCGCAGGACCCGGTGGCGCTTGGCCCACGACACCAGGGGCTCGGAGGTGACCTCGATCGCCCCCTCTGGCGTGCGCACCGCGACGGCCCAGGTCGAGACGCCGCGCATCATCACGCCCTCGAGCACGGCCTGGCCGCCCACCGGGGCATCGCGTCCGGCGACCGGGAGGCCGTCGGGCATGCGGGCGCTGGCGAGGTTCGGACTGCCGTCCGAGGGCTCGGGCGAGCTCAACGGCCCGGGAGGGTCAGCTCTTCTTGCTGCGGGCGGCGCGGCGCTTGAAGCGCTCGACGCGGCCGCCGGTGTCGACCAGCTTCTGCTTGCCCGTGTAGAACGGGTGGCATTCCGAGCAGATCTCGACGTGCAGCTCGGACTCGGTCGAGCGGGTGTAGAACTCGTTGCCGCAAGCGCAGCGGACATGCGCGAGTACGTACTCGGGATGGATCTCGGTCTTCATCTCGGTTCAATTCTACCCAGCGCCTCAAGCAGTCCGTTGAGGGTTAGTCCGGGATCGTCAGCTCCTCGGTCGCGAGCGCTCCGGACACCTCGCCCGAGGCCGCCGCTCGCAGGACGCCGGCCATGTGCTCGCCGATGCCCTCCTCCGGAAGTCGGATCTCGACCTCCACCATCGGCCCCTCACGCGAGACGACGTCGAGCGGGCCGAGGCCCTCGAGCAGCGCCATCATCCCCTTGTTGGCGGCGAGGAGCAGCGCAGTAAACCGCTCGATCCCCTCCGCCCTGGCGCGGTCGGCGAGAAGCTGGGAGAGAGCGTTGCCGAGCCCGCGGCGCTGCCAGGCGTCGACGACCGCAACCGCCGCCTCGGCGCTGGTGTCGTCAGCGCGGTCGCGGATGAAGCGCCCGACCCCGACCCCCTCGCGGGTCTGCTCGTCGTAGGCGATCAGCGCCTCGTGGTCGTGGTGGTCGACCTCCGTCAGGTAGCGCAGCTCGCGCGTCGACAGCCGGTCGCGGACCGCGAGGAAGCGCTGATAGCGCGATTGCTCGCTCATCCGCTGGAAGCCTTCGGCGATCGCCCCCTTGTCGGCGGGCTCCACCTGGCGCACGATCACCTCGGAGCCGTCGCGCAGCTTCAGCACTAGACCTCCTGGTAAAGGGGGCCGTCCCCGCCCTCGGGGGGCGTCAGCCGCCCGCCCTTGGCGGTGATCGCGCCGCACTGGACGCAGTTGGAGGCGGTGATGTGGACGTCGACCTCGGCCGCGGCCTCGAGCTGATCCTCGGGGATCTCGTAGACCTGCGCCGGGCACATCGAGACCCAGGTCTGCGCGACCCCGCGGGGCACGCGGGTCTGGACGCGGATGTGGTTGGGGGCGTCGTCGCGGGTGGCGTTGCCCGAGGCGAAGACCGAGGAGAGCTTGTCGAACGTGTACTTGCCGTCGGGCTTGGGGTACTTCTCGCCCGCCCCGCCGATCACCATCTCCTCCTCGGCGTCGGGCACCTGCTTCCACATGCCGCCCGGGAACAGGCCCTGGGTGATCGTCATCGCGCTGGCGATCGCGCCGCCGACGAAGAACCCCTTCGAGAACGGCTGGCGCCCGTTGCGCCACTTGTAGAGGTCCTTGGCGATGACGCTCTTTCGGACGCGCTCGTCGTAAGCGGAGAAGTCCACCTCGTCGCGCTTCAGCGCCGCGACGATCTCCTCCGCCGCATACATGCCCGCGTGCATCGCGTAGTGGATCCCCTTCAGCTCGGGGATGTTGACCATCGTCGCCGAGTCGCCGGCGATCACCATCCCCGGGACCGAGAGCGAGCGCGGCATCGCCCAGTAGCCACCCGAGGGGATCGTCTTCGCTCCCCACGCCTCGCGCTCGCCGCCCTCGAGGATCTTGCGCACGAAGGGGTGCGTCTTCAGCTGCTGCAGGGCGTCGTGGACCGAGAAGGTGGCGTCGGTGTAGTCGAGGCCGCAGACCATGCCGATGCAGATCTTGTCCTCCCCCATCGGGTAGATGAAGCTGCCGCCGAACTCGTTCCACTTGGCGCGCTTTCGCAGCGGCCAGCCCATCGTGTGGATGACGCGGTCGAGCGGCTTAGTCACCTTCCAAACCTCCTTCACGCCCAGCTCCCAGCGCTGCGGGAGGTGGCCGTGGAGGTCGAAGTAGTCGAGCGCCGCGCCGGTCAGGTGGCCGGCGGTGCCCTCCGCGAGGACGGTCGCCTTGGCGACCACGTCGGATCCGGGCTCGAAGTTCCCCAGCTCCTGGCCCTCGCGGTCGCGTCCCTTGTCGCCGGAGCGGATCCCGCGAACGACGCGGTCTGAGACCAGGAGCTTGGTCGCCGCGGTCTCGCTCAGCAGGTAGACGCCCGCCTCCTCCGCCTTCTCGCCGAGGAAGCGGCTCAGCTTCGCGATCGAGGTGACGTAGTTGCCGTGGTTGCGGAAGTTGGGCGGCATCGGCTTCAGTGGCAGGGCGGAGCGCTTGGTCAGCAGGTAGACGGCGTCCCTCTCCACCTCCTGGTAGACGGGCCAGTCGGAGGGGTCGAGGTCGGGGAACAGCTCCCGCATCGCCGACGGGCGCATGTTTGCGCCGGAGAGCGTGTGTGCGCCCGCCGTCTTGCCCTTCTCGATCACCGCCACGGGGACCTCGCCGAGCTGCTCGGCGAGCCCGGGCTCGTCGGAGAGCAGCTGCGTCAGCCGGATCGCGCAGGCGAGGCCGGCCGGGCCGCCGCCGACGATCGCCACGCCGACCTCGATCCGCTCGTCGGGGGGATCGGTCGGCGGGCCGACGAACTCCGCCGCCGGGTTGACCGGCGGCGGGAACTGTGCTGGGGCGGCCG
>JBKJZF010000302.1:0-11831 GCA_046715315.1 Solirubrobacterales bacterium
GACGAGTCCCGTTCGGCGATGGGCACCACCTTCACCGCCGTGCTGATCGAGGGCGACGAGATCAGCAACGCCCACGTCGGCGACAGCCGCGCCTACCTGTTCCGCGACGGCGAACTGCGCCTGCTCACCTCCGCCCACTCGCTGGTCGAGGAGCTGCGCCGCCAGGGCAAGCTCACCCCCGAGCAGGCCGAGGACCACCCGCAGCGCTCGATCATCACCTGCGCGCTCGGGCCCGCGCGCGAGGTCGAGGGCGACACCGTCACCTACAAGGCCAAGCCGGGCGACGTCTTCCTGCTCTGCTCCGACGGCCTGACGACGATGATCAAGGACGACCGCATCGCCGCCGCGCTCGCTCACTCGGACACCCTCGAGGAGGCGGCGCGCCGGCTGATCGGAGAGGCCAACACCGCCGGCGGACGCGACAACATCACGGTCGTCCTCTTCCGCGTCGCCGCCGAGGGCGCCGAGGCTCCGGTCGAGGAGGGGGCGACGCTGGTCGGCCCCGCCGCCGCCGACGCAGGCCTCTCGGGGGCCGCCGTCCGCGAGGAGGCCGAGAGGGTCCGCAAGGCGCGCGAGAGGGAGGCCCGGCGCTCCCGGCGCGGCGGCGGCGCGTCACGGCCCGCCAAGCGCTCGCGCGGGCGGACGGCGCTGAAGCTCCTGCTCGGGCTGCTGGTCGTGGGCGCGCTGGCCGCCGGGGCCTTCTTCGGCGCCCGCCAGGTCTACTTTCTCGGCAGCGACGACGCCGGCCAGGTCGCCCTGTTCCGCGGCCTTCCCTACGACCTGCCGCTGGGGATCGAGCTCTACAGCGAGGTCGAGCCCAGCTCGATCGCACTCGACACGCTGCCGAAGACCGACCAGCAGACCGTGATCGACCACGACCTGCGCTCCTCCGACGACGCCCGCTCGCTGCTGGACTCGCTGGCGGCGATTGGGGTGAAGGCGGTTGAGGAGAAGCCGGGCGGCGGCGACAGGCAGGGCGATCGCAAGCGCAAGGGCGGTCAGGACTCCGCCGGCAACGGCTAGTGGGCTCGCCTGGACTGAGCGCCCGCAACCGCGAGCTGATCGCGCTGATCCCGGTGGCCGTGCTGCTGATCGCGGGCTTCGCCGCCGTCTTCATCGTCCGCTCGGACGAGATCAGCAGCGTCAGCCTGATCTACGGCGGCTACTTCTTCGCCATCTGCCTTGCCGCGCACGTCCTGCTGCGGATCCGCCTCCCCAACGCCGACCCCTATCTGTTCCCGCTGGCAGCCCTGCTCGCCGGGGTGGGCCTGGTCGTGATCTACCGAATCGACGACGGGCTCGCCGCTCGCCAGGCCACCCTCTTCCTGGTCGGGCTGGTCCTGTTCGCGGCGACGATCGTCTTTCTCCGCGACTATCACGTGCTCGAGCGCTACCGCTACCTGATCGCGATCGGCTCGATCCTCTTCCTCTTCTCGCCGTTCTTGCTGCGCAATCAGGTCAACGGGGCCTACCTCCAGGTGAACCTGGGCCCGTTGTCATTCCAGCCGTCGGAGTTCGCCAAGATCGGGGTGGTCATCTTCGTCGCCAGCTACCTGGCCGAGAACCGGGAGCTGCTCTCGGTCTCGGCGCGCAAGGTGCTGGGCCTGACGATCCCGCCGCTGAAGCACTTCGGGCCGCTGCTGGCCGTCTGGGGCGCGGCGATGATGATGCTGTTCTTCGTTCGCGACCTCGGCAGCTCGTTGATGTTCTTCGGGGCATTCCTGGCCGTGCTCTACGTGGCCACCGCCCGCTTCTCCTACGTCCTCGCCGGGTTCGGCATGTTCTTGGCCGGGGCCGCGTTCCTCGCCAATCGCACCCCGCACGTCAAGGACCGGGTGGACATCTGGCTCGACCCCTTCGCCAACAACGCCCCCGAGGGCGCCGGCCAGATCCAGCAATCGCTGTTTGCCCAGGCCGACGGCGGGCTCTTCGGCACCGGGCTGGGCGAGTCGCTGATCAGGCTCCCCGGGCCGTTCTTCCCGTCGGGGTGCGAGGAGGCGTTCCCGTTCTGCGGCTCGATCCTGCCCGAGCCCCACACCGACTTCATCTACGCGGTGATCACCTCCGAGCTGGGGCTGTTCGGGGGTGCCGGCCTGATCCTGATCTACGCGCTGATCGCAGCCCGCGGCTTCAAGACGGCGGTGATGGCCTCCGACGGATTCTCGAAGCTGCTGGCGACCGGGCTGACCGCGATCTTCGCCCTGCAGGCGTTCGTGATCGTCGGCGGCGTCACCAAGGCGATCCCGCTCACCGGCGTCACCCTTCCCTTCGTCTCCTTCGGCGGGTCGTCGGTGATCGCGAACATGATCCTGATCGCCCTGCTGCTGCTGATCTCGGACCGCGCCCGCCGCCCCCAGCATTCCTCCTCACCGATCACGGGTCCCGAAGAAGGTCTGGGCGCGTGAACGTCCCGATCACCCGTCTCTACGTGTTCGTCTTGCTGCTGTTCGCCGTGCTCGTCTACTTCACCTCGAAGTGGGCCGTGCTCGACGCCGAGTCGCTGGAGGATCGCCCCGAGAACCGCCGCCCGCTGATCGCCGAGCAGCAGATCCCGCGGGGGTCGATCTCGACCGCCGACGGCGTCCTGATCGCCGAGAGTGTCCCCGAGGGCGGCGGCCAGCGCCCCGTCTATGTGCGTCGCTACCCGGCCGACGACCCCGAGACCTTCGGCAACCCGATCGGCTACAGCTACGTCGACGTCGGCCGCACCGGGATCGAGCTGTCCGAGAACGATCTGCTCTCGGGGAAGGAGAACGAGTTCGCCTCGATCATCGACCAGCTCCGCGACGTCCCGCCCGAGGGCGCCGACGTGACCCTGACGATCGACGCCCAGGCGCAGCGGGTCGCGACCCAGGCGCTGCAGGCCGCGGTCGGACCCGGCGTCGGCGGCTCGGTGGTCGCGCTCGAGCCCGACACCGGGGCGGTCAAGGTGATGACCTCGATCCCCGGGTTCGACCCCAACGTGGTCAACGCCGAGGGCACGTTCAGCGAGCTCTCCACCGACAAGGCGGCCCCGCTGGTCAACCGGCCGACGCAGAGCACCTACCAGCCCGGCTCGACGATGAAGGTCGTGACCGTGGCAGCGGCGCTGGACTCGGGCGAGATCGACCCCGACACGGTGATCAACGCCGACTCGCCGAAGCAGATCTCGGGCTTCCCGCTGGAGAACTTCGGCGGCGAGAGCTTCGGTGACATCGACGCCAGCACCGCCCTGACCAACTCGGTCAACACCTACTGGGCCCAGGTGGGCGAGCGGCTGGGGCCGGAGACCCTGGTCGACTACATGGAGCGCTTCGGCTTCTACTCCGATCCCGAGCTCGACTACCCCGACACCCAGATGATCCCGAGCGGCGTCTACAACGTCGACGGGTCGCTGGTCCGCGACGGCTTCGACATCGGCCGGGTGGCGATCGGGCAGGGCGGCGAGGAGGGACAGCTGCGAGCGACGCCGCTGCAGATGGCCGAGGTCGCGGGGACGGTCGCCAACGACGGCACGCTGATGCAGCCGACGTTCCTGCAGGAGGCGAAGGACGCGGACGGGCGCACGATCGCCGAGCTCGACCCCGACGAGCAGAACGGCGTGATCAGCGAGGAGACCGCCCAGCAGATGACCGAGATGATGACCAACGTGGTCGACGAGGGAACGGCTGCCGGCCTCTCGGTCTCGACGGGCGCGGGCACGCTGGCCGGCAAGACCGGGACCGCCGAGATCAACGTCGCGCAGGGCCTGAACGTGCCCTGGTTCATCGGCTTCGCTCCCGCCGGCGACCCGCAGATCGCGGTGGCGGCGATGATCGAGCGCTGCACCGGCTGTTTCGGCGGCGAGGTGGCGGGCCCGATCGCCACCCAGGTGATGGACTCGCTGTTGGACGGTCAGTAGGGCCGCAACGTGCGCCGCTTCGAAGAGGGACAGGAGATCGACGGCCGCTACCGGCTGATCGCCAAGGTCGGCTCGGGCGGGATGGCCGACGTCTGGGTCGCCACCGACCAGATGCTCGACCGCCGGGTGGCGCTGAAGTTCCTGCACGAGCGGTTCGCCCAGGACCAGCAGTTCGTCGAGCGCTTCCGCCGCGAGGCGACGGCCGCCGCCGGGCTCCAGCACCCCAACGTCGTCGGCGTGTATGACCGCGGCGAGTGGGAGGGGTCGCACTACATCGCGATGGAGTTCGTCGAGGGCGCCTCGCTCAAGGACCTGATCGAACGCGGCCTCTCGGTGGGGGAGGCGGTCGAGATCACCCGCCAGATCCTCGCCGGCGCCCGCTTCGCCCACGACCGCGGGATCGTCCACCGCGATCTCAAGCCCGGCAACGTGATGGTCGACGCCGAGGGGCGCGCCCGCGTCACCGACTTCGGCATCGCCCGTGCCGGGGCCTCCGAGATCACCCAGACCGGGTCGGTGCTGGGCACCGCGCACTACCTCTCGCCCGAACAGGCGCAGGGGCTCGACGTCACCTCCTCCTCCGACCTCTACTCGGTCGGCGTGATCCTCTACGAGGCGCTCACCGGCCGGGTCCCGTTCGAGGGCGACAGCGCGGTGACGATCGCCCTGAAGCAGGTCTCCGAGCAACCGCGGCCGCCGAGCGAGCTCAACCCGAGCGTCACCCCGGCGCTCGACGCCGTCGTCCTCCGGGCGCTGGCGAAGGACCCCGCCAACCGCTTCGCCTCGGCCGACGAGTTCTCGCGCGCGCTCGACGCCGCCGAGGCCGATCCGTCGGGCGGCGGCCTCGGCGACACGGCCTCCTACGCGGCGGTCGCCGCGGCGGGCGCGGCCGGAGCGGGAGCCGCGATCGCCGCCGGCGCCGACCCCGCCGAGGCGGCGATGGCGAGCGAGCAGCAGGCGGCGCACCAGGGCGAGGAGAGCGGCTGGATGACCCGCCGCCGGGCGCTGGTCATCGCCGCGATCGTGCTGTTGCTGGGCGGGGTGGCGGCGTTTGCGCTCACCCGCCCGGACACCGTCTCGGTCCCGAACGTGACCGGCAAGACCCGCGAGGAGGCCCAGCGGACCCTTCAGGCGAAGGGCTTCGACGTCAACTCCGAGGCCCGGCCGTTCTGCACCGAGGCCGGGCTCGTGGTCGAGCAGAGCCCCAGAGACGGAGAAGACGCCGACGAGGGCTCGACGGTGACGATCACGGTCTCGACCGGCCAGAGCGTGCCCGTGCCGAAGGTCGCGGGGCTGCCGCTCGCGCAGGCGCGGGCGAAGATCAACGACGCCAGGCTCGAGCTCAAGGGCCTGCGCGAGAAGTTCTCGTCGCAGGCCAAGCCGGGCCAGGCCGTGGGCAGCGTCCCGCCCCGGGGGACCAGCGTGGACTGCGGCTCGCCGGTGACCCTGCTGGTCTCCAAGGGCACGAACGTGGTCGAGTTGCCGGACGTGATCGGCCAGCAGGAGGTCGAGGCCAAGGCCGAGCTCGATCGCCTCGGGTTCATCGTCGACGTCGACGAGCGCGATGCCGACCAGCCCGAGGGCGAGGTGATCGGACAGGACCCCGGTCCAGGAAGCCGGCTGAAGAAGGGATCGACCGTCTCGATCATCGTCTCCACCGGCGCCGGCGTGGTGATCGTCCCCGATGTTGAGGGTCAGGCCCAGTCGGCGGCCGAGGCCTTCCTGACCTCGCGGGGGCTCAGCGTGACCGTGGACGAGGACCCGACCACCGACCCCTCCGAGGACGGGCGGGTGATCGACCAGGCGCCTGCGGCCGGGACGCGGGTGCGCACCGGCGACGAGGTGACGATCGTCGTCGGCTCGTTCGAAGAGCCGCCCCCCGACGAGCCGCCCCCCGGCGACGAGGTGCCGAAGGCGCCACACAGGGCGGTGCGGCCGTGAAGGTGGTCGTCTTGAGCGGCGGGCGCTCGAGCGAGCACGAGGTCTCGCTCGCATCCGGCGCCTCGGTGGTCGAGGGCCTGACGGCGGCAGGACACGAGCCGGTGGCGGTGCTGATCGAGCGCGACGGCCGCTGGACCCGCGACGGCGCCGAGGTCGACCTGCGGCCCGCCTCAGGGCTGCTCGACGCCGACGCCGTCTTCCCGGCGCTGCATGGGCCCTTCGGCGAGGACGGCAGCGTCCAAGGCCTGCTCGAATGCCTCGACGTCCCCTACGTCGGCCCGGGGGTGCTGGCCGCGGCCGTGGCGATGGACAAGCTGATCTTCAAGCGGCTGTGCGCGTACCACGGGCTACCGCAGGTGGAGTTCTGCGAGGTCGGGGAGGAGGGCTGGCGCGACCAGGTGGCGGCGATGGCCCGCCCGCTGTGGGTCAAGCCCTCTCGCCTGGGCTCGAGCGTCGGCATCTCCAAGGTCGCGAGCCCCGAGGCCGAGCTCGACGCGGCGATCGAGCTGGCGCGACGCCACGACCCGCGGGTGATCGTCGAGGCTCACGGCGACGGCAGGGAGGTCGAGTGCTCGGTGATGGGCAACGCCGACCCCGAGGTTTCCCAACCGGGCGAGATCGTCGCCGACGCCGATTGGTACGACTACGAGGCGAAGTACTCGGAGGGTCAGATGGAGCTGATCGTGCCCGCCCGGATCGACGAGACGGCGACGGCGCGGGTGCGCGAGCTGGCGGCGCGCGTCTTCGGCCTGATCGACGGCTCCGGCCTGGCCCGCTGCGACTTCTTCGTCCGCGACGACGGCGAGGTCTTGGTGAACGAGATCAACACGATCCCGGGGTTCACCTCGACCAGCGTCTTCTCGAAGCTGTTCGAGGCGTCGGGGGTCGCCTACCCCGAGGTCTGCGACCGCCTGGTGCGGCTGGCGATCGAGCGTCACGTGGCCGAGCGCGCCTACGACTTCTAGGCCCTAGGCCGTCAGCTCCACCTCGCCGATCTCGACGTTGAAGCCGTCCTCGGCGTCGGCGAGATCGGTGATCCAGATGAGGAAGTACTGGTTGGCGGAGACGGCGTCGAGCTGGACAGACTGCGTCGTGGCGGCGTCGGAGACGGCGCCGATCGGCTCCCCCCAGCCGCTCAACTCCGTCGGTGGGCCGCTCGCAGCGCCGTAGATCTCGCCGGACCAGCCGCCCGTCGTCGAGGTGATCTCGATCGTTCGCGCGGCGACCGGCTCGGCCGCCTCGACGATCAGGCCGACCCCGGGCTTGGCCGGCTCGAGGCTCGGGCCGGTCTGGTAGGTCTCGGTCGGCCACGGCGTGTCGGGGTTGCCGTCGATCGCCTGCTCGGCCTCGTCGGGATGCTCGGTCTGGTCGCCGTCGGGATCGAAGTCCTCGGCCGAGACCAGCTCCACCGTCGCTCCCGTCGGCGCCTCACCGGGGCCCGCGGGCTTGCGCTTGTCGCCGCCGCCGGTCAGCGAGGCGATCAGCAGCGCGGCAGCGGCCGCCGCGAGCACCAGCAGGATCCCCGCGATCGAGACCTTCCGCCCCGGCAGCAGCCGCCGGCGCTCGGGCACCGATTCGATTACCGTGGTCGCCTCGCCGTGGGACGGCCCGCCGGCCCGCGAGACCTCGACGTCGAGGGCTCCCTCGAGGTCGCGGAGCATCGCCATCATGTCCGCGTAGCGGTCCTCGAGATCCTTCTGGGTCGAGCGCTCGATCACCGCCGCCAGGGCGGCCGAGACCTCGGGGCGCACGTGCTGCACGTTGGGCATCGGCTCGTTGACGTGCTTCATCGCCACCCCCACCAGCGTCTCGGCCTCGAAGGGGACCCGGCCGGTGATCATCTCGTAGAGCAGCACGCCCAGCGCGTAGATGTCCGAGCGGGCGTCGACGGCGTGGCCCATCGCCTGCTCGGGCGAGACGTAGTCGGTCGTGCCCAGGACCCGGCCCGTCTTCGTCAGGCCGTCGGACTCGAGCGACAGGGCGATCCCGAAGTCGGTGACCTTGGCGCGCCCCTCGAGGTCGATGAGCACGTTCTGCGGCTTGACGTCGCGATGCACCAGGCGCCGTGCGTGGGCGGCGGCGAGGCCGCGGCCGATCTCGATCGCGTAGGCGGCCGCCTCGTCGACGGGGAGCCGTCCGAGCCGGTCGATCCGCTGCTTCAGCGTCTCGCCCTCGACGTACTCGAAGACGATGTAGGGGTGGCCACCGTCCTCGCCGGCGTCGATCACCGCGACGATGTTCGGGTGGGAGAGCTGGGCGACCGCGCGCGCCTCGCGCCGGAAGCGCTCGATCTGGTCGGGCTGATCCGAGATCGCCGCGTGCAGCACCTTGACCGCGACCAGCCGCTCGAGCGTCTTGTCGTGCGCAAGGTAGACGGTGGACATGCCGCCGCTGCCGAGCTTGGAATCGAGCCGATAGCGGCCCGACAGCACGGTGCCGATCATGCCGCTGGCAAACCCGGGTGTCGCCTCGCCGCTCACTGTTCTCAGTATTTTCGACCTTGCACGTTCGCGGCGGTCTGCCTACCGCCTACCTGCACGTAGCCATGCCCATAGAGATTCGCTACTACACCGATCCCGCCTGCTCCTGGTCGTGGGGATCCGAACCAAAGCTACGCCTCTTGGAGTGGGAGTTCGGCGACCAGCTCGCCTTCCGCTGGGTGATGGGCGGCCTCGCGCGCTCCTTCGGGGCCGACTATCGCGACAGCGCCGCCGGGATCACCGGCGACCGCAACTGCTTCGACGCGCTGATGTCGCACTGGCTCGACGTCGGCGTCGAGACGGGCATGCCCGTCGACCCCCGGATCTGGCGCCAGGCCCCGCTGGCCTCGACCTATCCGGTCTGCCAGGCGGTGAAGGCGGCGACCGAGCAGGGCCCCGCAGCCGCCGCGGCCTACCTGCGGCGGGCGCGCGAGGCGATCTTCGTCGAGCGGCGCAAGCTCGACCACGCAGCCGCCCTGATCGAGGAGGCGGGTGCCGCCGGCCTCGACTCCGCCCGCTTCGAGATCGACCTCGGCTCGCACGCGATCACCGAGGCGTTCGCGGCCGACCTCGACGAGGTCCGCGACGTGCCCGCCGAAGCGCGCGAGCAGGACAGGACCGGCAAGACCGAGGGCCGCGAGCGGGTGAGCTTTCCCTCCGCCCTGTTCCTCGGCGCCGCGGGATCGCGGCATGGGGTCTGGGGCTGGCAGCCCTACCAGCGCTACCGCGACGCCGCCCTCACGGCCGGGGCGAAGCCGGTCACCGACAGACGCCCGACCGTTCTCGAGGCGCTGGAGCGCTTCGGGCGCTGCGCCACCCGCGAGCTGGAGGAGTTGACCGGCACGGCTCGGCCGCTGCTCGAGGCCGAGCTGTGGACGCTGGCGACGGAGTGGAAGCTGAAGCCGACGGCGGTGCTCACCGGGACGATGTGGGAGTCGGGCTGAGCCTCGGCTAGACCTGCGGGACGCCCGGGTTCCCGTAGAGGAAGAACCAGACCGCGACGATGATCCCGACCACGATCGTGGACACGATCAGGATGTTCTCGAGGAAGTTGGTGTCCGGAGGCCTGTGCTCCGAGTCGCGCATGCTGCGGTTCCAGGCGAAGCGCTCGTGGCGAGCCGCGGCCGACTCCTGCTCGCTGCGGCCCTTGAGCCAGGCCGCCAGCAATGCGACGCAGCTGTAGGAGGCCATGCAGCCGGTGACGACGGTGGCGATCGCCGTCGCGCTCGGGGAGGTGCCGCCCTGGACCTGCGAGCCGACCCAGACCCAGGCGAGCGGGATCCCGGCGGCGAGCAGGGCGACCAGGAGTGCCCCGGCTGTGAGTCTGGCGAAAGTGGTCAAGATGGCCTGCCCTTCGACCACCGACCGTAGCAGCACGATCACCGCGGCTGGGCTAGTTCTGGGTGCCGCTGGAGAGGCCGCGGACGAACTCGACGATCGCCGCCGGGGCCTTCTCCGGCGACCCGGAGTCGAACGGCGGCTGGGGGTCGTACTCGATCCCGAGCTGGATCGCCTGGGCCACCTCGGGGCCGGCGATCTCGGCCGCCAGCGCCAGCGCCATG
This sequence comes from Solirubrobacterales bacterium, assembly GCA_046715315.1. Taxonomy (GTDB): domain Bacteria; phylum Actinomycetota; class Thermoleophilia; order Solirubrobacterales; family 70-9; genus JBDTSW01. The sequence goes on from JBKJZF010000302.1 coordinate 9,864, forward strand.
TCGATTCCCGACGAGACGCCGGCGGAGGTGACGATCTTGCCGTCGATCACGACCCGGTCGGTGACGACCTCGGCGCCGAGGTCGGCCAGGCGCTCGCGAAACGCCCAGTGGGTGGTCGCGCGGACCCCATCGAGGATCCCGGCGGCGCCGAGCACCAGCGACCCGGTGCAGACAGACGTCGTCCACGTGCTCGCCGCGTGCGCCCCGCGAACCCAGTCGAGCACGGCCTCGTCCTCCATCAGGGGGCGGTTGCCCTCCCCGCCACCGATCAGGAGCACGTCCGGCGCCGCGACCTCGGTCAGGCTCCGATCGGCGATCAGCGCCAGCGCCCCGGTGTCGGTGCGCTTGGGGCCGGGCTCGACGGCGACGAACTCCAGCTCGGCACCCGGAAGGCGCGAGAGCACCTCGTAGGGGCCGACCGCGTCGAGCGCGGTCAGCTTGTCGAAGATCAGGATCGCGATGTTCATCCGCTGGCCCGGGGTCGCTCGATGCGCCCGGCGGCGTCGGTGACGCTGCCGATCCGGGCCGCACCCGGATGATGCCTGCTCAGCGTCTCCAGCGCCGCGTCGGCGTCAGCGGCCGCGACGACGGAGACGAAGCCGAGGCCCATGTTGAAGACCTCGTACATCTGCTGCTCGGAGACCCCGCCAAGCTCCTGGATCAGCTCGAACACCGGCGGCACGGGCAGCGGCGAGTCGATCTCGTAGCCGACCGCGCGCCCCAGGCGCAGCAGGTTGTTGAGCCCGTCGCCGGTGATGTGGGCGAGGCCGCGAACGTCGACGTCGCCTCCCAGCAGCTCGAGCACCGCCCGCACGTAGATCTCGGTCGGCTCGAGCAGGACGTCGCCGAGCGGGCGACCGAGGCGCCAGTCGTCGAGCGGGACCTCGTCGAGCGCGGCGCGGGCGAGGGTGTAGCCGTTGGAGTGCAGCCCGGACGAGGGCAGGCCGATGAGCGCGTCACCGGGCTCGGCCTCGGCGCCGGTGACGATCTCCTCCAGGCTCACCAGCCCGATCGCGCTGGCGGTCAGCTCCCAGCCCGAGACGACGTCGCCCACCTGGGCGATCTCGCCCCCGGGGATCTCGACGCCCGCCAGCTCGGCGCCGCGGCGCAACCCCACCCCGATCTGACCGCAGATGTCCGGGTCGGCGTCCGCGCAGAGGATGAAGTCCAACAGCGCGATCGGCTCGGCGCCGACGCAGACGAGGTCGTTGACGTTCATCGCCACGCAGTCGATGCCGATCGTGTCGAAGCGGGCCAGCCGCTCGGCGAGGACCATCTTCGTGCCGACGCCATCGGTGCCGAAGGCGACGCCGGTGTGCTCGTCGATCCGGATCACGCTGGCGTAGTGGCCCGGCAGGGCGACGACCCGCGACGGTCGCCCGGGGTCGATTCGGCCGAGGTGGGCGACCAGCGCCTCGACGGCCGAGTCGGCCTGGCGCTGGCTCACCCCCGCCCGGGCGTATGCGTCTTCGTCACCCACCGCCGACGCTACTTGCGCTTCGCCTTCCAGTCGAGCGTCTTGGTGGCGCAGTTGTGGTAGGTGCCTGCCGCCTGCATCGGGTCATTGTCCACTACGCAGCCGATTGATCACCGCCGCGGCGAGCCCGACGCGGTAGACCGCGTAGGGCCACAGCGCCCGGTCTCCCTCGACCAGCGAGATCAGTCGCTGCGAGGCCAGGGTCGAGGCGAACGAGACGCCGATCCCCACCGCCATCGCCGACCGCAGCCCCGGCTCGATCCCGCGCCGCCGCAGGCGGGTGCCCTTGAGCACGCTTGCGGCGACGATCACGGGCAGGGCGACGGTGCGGGAGAGCAGGTTCGCCTGCGGGCGCGTGAACCGCCGCCAGCGGGCGGCGGCGAGGGTGGCCCCGTTGCGAGAGACGCCCGGCGCCAGCGCCGCCGCCTGGCCGAGGCCGAGGACGAGGCCGTCCAGCGGCGTCGTGTCCCCCGGCCCACGCTCCTGGGGAG
>JBKJZF010000303.1:0-2608 GCA_046715315.1 Solirubrobacterales bacterium
CCCGACCACGCTCCAGGTCCTCGAAGTAGGGGCCACCCACGGCGACCCTCCGACTCTCCTCCACAGCGCCTTCCTCCCGAGTTTGAGACGGATGAGACTAACCGAGGACATATTCTCTGGGCGGATGAGGTCCCGGCGCTCATGCCTTTCCGTACCGGCTCGCCCGTCCCGGAAGCTCGAGAAGGCGTCGGAGCTGGTCGCCGACGAGGTCGTGGTCGACCTCGAGGATTCCGTGCCGCCGGAGCTCAAGGACGAGGCCCGCGCCGCCGTGGCGGAGGCGCTCGCCGGCGGCCGCTGGGCGTCGGCGACCGTGACCGTTCGGATCAACGGGGTCTCGACGCCGTGGTGGGAGCAGGACCTGCGTGCGATCGCGATGGCGGGCGACCGGCTCGACTCCGTGGTCGTCCCCAAGGTCGAGGGTGTGATCGAGATCGAGCGGGTCGACGAGCTCCTCTCCGAGAGCGAGGGGGCGGCCCGGCGCGAGCCGATCGGCATGCAGGCGCTGATCGAGTCCGCCCGTGGCTTGCGGGACGCCAACGAGATCGCCGAGGCCTCGCCGCGGCTCGAGGCGCTGATCCTGGGCCCGGCGGACATGAGCGTGTCGCTCGGCTTTCCCTCGCCCGAGGAGGGCTCGCGCTGGGACTTCGTCCGCGGAGCCGTCCTCGTCGCCGCTCGCGCTGCCGGCCTGCAGGCGATCGATGGGCCCTTTCTGCAGATCTCCGACGCGGCGGGGCTGGCGGCCTCGGCGGGGCGCGCGCGCGAGCTTGGCTTCGACGGGAAGTGGGCTCTGCACCCGGCCCAGATCGAGCCGCTGAACGAGATCTTCTCACCGACGCCCTCCGAGGCCGAGCGGGCGGGGGCGATCATCAGCGCGCTCGCGGGCTCGCGCGAGGGGGCGGTGATGCTGGACGGCGAGATGATCGACGAGGCCTCGCGCAAGCGGGCACGGGCGGTGCTCGCCAGAGCCGACGCTGCGGCCGGGGGGATCGCCGCAGATCCGCGATGAGGTGGATCCAGGAGTTCTCGGAGGGCTCTCGCGACCAGCGCGAGCGTCTGGGGGGAAAGGGCGCCGGCTTCGCCGAGATGACCCGGGTGCTCGGCGCCGATCGGGTGCCGGCGGGCTTCACGATCACGACCGAGGCCTGTGTCGCCTACATGCGGGCAGACCAGTCGTTGCCCGACGGCCTCGCCGAGGAGGTCGACGAGGCGCTGGCGGCGCTCGAGCGCCGGACCGGGAAGGCGCTCGGGGACCCCCAGGACCCGCTGCTGGCCTCGGTGCGCTCCGGCGCCCGGGTGTCGATGCCGGCGATGCTCGACACCGTCCTCAACCTCGGCCTCAACGACGAGTCCGTCGCCGGGCTCGCTCGCAGCACCGGCAGCGAGCGTTTCGCCTGGGACTCCTACCGGCGGTTCGTGCAGATGTTCGGCAACGTCGTCCACGGGATCGCTTCGCCGGTCTTCGAGGGGGCGATGCAGGAGGCGAAGGACCGCCAGGGGGTGAGCGCGGATACGGAGCTCGGGACCGAGGAGTTGCGCAAGCTGACGGCAACCTTCAGGCTCCTGTTCGAGCAGGCGACCGGTGACGCCTTCCCGATGCAGCCGCGGGAGCAGCTGCGCCAGGCGATCAGGGCTGTGTTCGACTCATGGGACGGGGAACGAGCCGTGGCCTACCGCAGGATCAACGGCATCCCCGACGACTGGGGGACCGCGGTCAACGTTCAGCAGATGGTCTTCGGCAACCGCGGCGAGACCTCGGGCTCCGGCGTCGCCTTCAGCCGCGACGAGCGGACGGGAGAGCCGACCCCCTCCGGCGATTTCCTCGCCAACGCCCAGGGTGAGGACATCGTCGCCGGCACCCGCGACCCCGAAGACCTCGCGGCGCTGGCCAACCGCCTCCCCGAGACCCATGCCCAGCTGCTGCGCGACCTCTCGCAGCTCGAAGCCCATTACAAGGACATGCAGGACGTCGAGTTCACGATCGAGGAAGGCCGGCTCTTCCTGCTCCAGACCCGCGCCGCGAAGCGGCCGGCCCAGGCCGCCGTGCGCTTCGCCGTCGACGCGGTGACGGAAGGGCTGCTGACCCGCTCCGAAGCGCTGATGACGATCGACCCCGAGGCGCTCGAGGCGCTGCTGCACCCGGTCTTCGACCCCTCCCACGACTTCGAGGTGCTGACAACCGGGGTCGCGGCGTCGCCCGGCGCCGCCACGGGCGCGATCGTCCTCAGCGCGCCGGAGGCCGTGCGTCGCGCCGCCGAAGGCGAGGACGTGATCCTGGTCCGCACCTTCACCGAGGCCGACGACGTCGCCGGGTTCCACGCCGCGCGGGGCGTCCTCACCGCCCAGGGGGGCAAGGCCTCCCACGCGGCGCTCGTACCCCGCGGCATGGGCCGCCCGTGCGTCGCCGGCGCCTCCGAGGTCAAGGTCGACCTCGAGGCCGGGGTGGTGCGGATCGGTGAGACGGAGCTGGCCGCGGGCGAGCTGATCGGGATCGAGGGGACCACCGGCAGGGTCACGGCCGACGAGGTCCCGCTGGTCGAGCCCGAGGTCGGCGAGGATTTCGAGCAGGTCCTGCGCTGGGCCGACGACCACCGGCGGCTGGGCATTCGCA
>JBKJZF010000304.1:0-5170 GCA_046715315.1 Solirubrobacterales bacterium
AACCCCAGCACTGGGACCGACGGCTCCCCTAGTGGTGCTCGATCACCCGGTCGACGATCTTGTACTCCTTGGCCTCCTCGGCGCTCATGAAGTAGTCGCGCTCCGTGTCCTTGGCGACCTTCTCGAACGGCTGGCCGGTGTGGTGGGAGATGATCTCGTCGAGGCGGCGGCGGACGTCGATGATCTCCTTGGCGTGGATCTCGATGTCGGTCGCCTGGCCGGAGAACCCGCCGGAGACCTGGTGGATGAGGATCTTCGAGTTGGGCAGGGACATCCGCTTGCCGGCCGCCCCGCCGGCGAGCAGCAGCGCGCCCATGCTCATCGCCACCCCGACGCAGATGGTCTGCACGTCGGGCTTGATGTACTGAATCGTGTCGTAGATCGCGAGGCCCGCGTACACCGACCCGCCGGGCGAGTTGACGTACATCGAGATGTCCTTGTCGGGATCCTCGGACTCGAGGTGGATGAGCTGGGCGACGATCAGGTTGGCGATGTCCTCGCTCACGGGGGTGCCGAGGAAGACGATCCGCTCGTTCAGCAGCCTCGAGTAGATATCGAAGGCGCGCTCGCCCCGGGAGGTCTGCTCGACCACCATCGGGACCAACGGGCTGTTGCGGATGGGCTCACGCTCGCTCATCGAGCGGCCAGTCTATAGAAGGCGTTCGGCGGACTTTTCCGGCGCCGCCAGGCGCCGGCGGCTACTAGCCCTACCCTCGCCGAAGATCTTGTCGCTGTCCTCGCCGCCGGCCAGGTGGTCCTCGCCGTCACCGGTGATCACCTCGTTCGAGCTGTCACCGCAGTGGTGGGTCGTGCCCTCGAGGACGACATCGGACTTACAGCGGCGCGAACGTACCAGCTCAGGACCCGGGAGTCCAGATCTTCCCGGATTCGGTCCCGGATTCCCCCTCGGCCTCCCCCGCCTGCGGCCCCTCCTCGGCGGCCCCCTTTCCGGGCGTCCAGATCGCCTCGCGGGCGGCCGCCTGGGAGACCGGGATCGGCTTCGCCGACTCGACGATCACGTCGGCCGCCTTGCGCAGCCTGACGTCCTCGCGCAGCAGCTCGTCCCTGCCGCCCTCGCGCAGGCGGTCGAGGAGCTTGCCGGGGTCCTTGTCGCCCTCGCCGGGGCCGAGCGCAGCCAGCAGGTCCTCGTCGGAGACCTCGATCTGCTCGGCCTCGGCGACGGCGGCGAGCGTCGCCTCGCGCCGCAGCGAGCGCTTCGCCTCGGGGACGGCCTCGGCGCCGAGCTCGTCGCGGCTCTTGCCCTGCATCTGCAGGTAGGCCTCGGGGCTGATCCCGCGCGCCGCGAGCTGGCGCTCGACCCGCTCCCAGGTATCGGCGGCGCGGGCGCGCACGATCTCCTCGGGGATCTCGACCCGGGCGGCGTCGGCGGCGGCGTTCACCGCCGCCTCGCGGAACTCGTCCGCGACTCGATGCTCGAGCGCGTGCGCAATCCTGCCGCTGATCTCACCGCGAAGCTCGTCCAGCGTCTCGAACTCGGACGCCTCCGCCGCAAAGGAGTCGTCGAGGTCGGGCAGATTCTTCTCGCGGACCTCGTTCACCGTGACTGCGAAGGTCGCCTGCTTGCCGGCCAGCTCCTGCGCGCGGTAGTCGTCGGGGAAGGTCGCCTCGATCTCGTGCTCCTCGCCACCGGAGGCGCCGATCAGGCTTGCCTCGAACCCCTCCGCCAGGCTGCCGGAGCCGAGCTCGACGAGCTGGTCGCGGCCCTCACCGCCGTCGAAGGCCTCGCCGTCGACGACCCCCTTGAAGTCGATCGAGACCAGGTCGCCCTCGGCAGCCGGCCGGTCCACGGGCTCGAGCGACGCGAAGCCCTCGCGGAGGCGATCGAGCTCACCCTGGATCGCCTCCTCCGGCACCTCCGGCTCGCCCTTGCCGACCTCGAGGCCCTTGTACTCGCCCAGGGTGGCGGTGGGCGTCACCCCGACCTCGATCGAGAAGGCCAGATCCTCACCCGGGCCGGGCAGCTCGGCGACGTCGAGCTTGGGGTCGCCGACAGGCGAGACCCCGGCGTCGATCAGCGCCCGCTCGTACCACTCCCCGAGGGCGCTGCGAAGCGCCTGCTCGAGCACGGCATCGCGGCCGAGCCGCTGGACGACCAGCTCGGTCGGGACCTTGCCCTTGCGAAAACCGGGCAGGCGCATCTCGCCCCCCAGCTCGCGGGCGGCGGCGTCCATCCGCTTGGCGACCTCAGCCGCCGGGATCGTCGCCTCGATCCGCACGCGGGACCCTGCAAGCTCTGTGACGGCGGTCTTCACGAGCCGCGCACCTTACCCGCCACCCACCGAGCCGAGGCCGCGCCGAGGTCGCCGACAAACGCCGCCGCGCGCCCCAGCGGGCCGGTCAGCACCCACGCCAGCATGCGATCGCGCGCGCCGGCGGGTGGCGGCCGCTCAGTCCCCGGCGGCATAGCCCAGGATCGAGCGGTCGATCAGCCACTCGACGGGGGCGAGGTCGTCCGTGTAGACGTCCGTGCCCGGCAGGCGCGGCCCGATCTTGGCGCCCTCGACCGCGGCGATCCGCTGCAGGTCCGGGGGCAGCCGCCGGATGCCTTCGAGCAGCGTCCTGGCCGAGATCGGCGCCTCGCTGGCGACCAACAGGGTGTTGGTGTCCTCGATCGGGTCGCGCAGCACATCGGGGAAGACGTCGGCCATGGTCGACCCCAACACCGTTTCGAGGTCGTCGTTGCCCTCCGGGTGGCCGGCGTTGACGATCACGACCCCACCCGGCGCCAGCCGGTCCCGGACCAGCTCGAAGAACTCGCGCGTCGCAAGGTAGAACGGGATGTAGGGCTGGCGGTAGGCGTCGACCAGGATCACGTCGTATCCACCGGCGGAGCGGCGCAGCCAGGGGCGGGCGTCCTCGTTGTGAACGGTCAGGTTCGCGGCGGAGCCCATATCGAAGAAGCGGCGGCCGACCTCCTCCAGCGCGGGGTCGATCTCGACCCCGTCGATCTCGGTCGCGGGAAAGTAGTGGCCGTAAGCGCGGGCCGTGGTCCCCGCCGCGTTGCCGAGTATGGCGATCCGCCGCGGGGCCTCGCGCAAGCCCACGAACGGCAGCACCAGGTAGCCGTCCCAGACGTTGTCGGTCAGGTAGCTGCCCGGCCGGTACAGCGAATGCACCGCCTGCCCCTCGTTGAGCTCCAGCAGGCGGTCGCCGTCGGCCTCCTCGACCACGCGCACGTACTGGTTCTCGGTCTCGGTCTCGTAGATCACCTCGCCGTCGTTGGTCGCCTTGACCGTCCCGACCGGGAGGGCAATCGCCGCGGCGAGGATCACGGGCACCGCGACGAAGCGCCAGCCTAGCCCGGCGGCCGAGACCAGGGCGATTGCCACGGCGAAGGCGAGGAACGTCCGCTGAGTGCCGAGAAAAGGCACCAGCACCAGCGCCGACAGCAGCGTCCCCAGCAGCGAACCCACGGTCGAGATCGCGTACAGCCGGCCCGCGACCCGTCCCGCGTGCTCGATGTCCGACACCGCTAGCCGGATCGCCCACGGCGAGCAGGTCCCGAGCATCACCACCGGGATCGCGATCAAGAACAACACCCCGAGCAGCGAGCCGACGAAGGCGCCCGCCTCGATCTCGTCGAGGGCGCTCACCGAAATGTCGAAGAACGGCTGGGCGACGAACGGCACCAGCGCCAGTAGCGCCGCCGCCGCGAGCACGGTCAGGCAGAGGCCGCGCAGCTGCGGATGGCGGTCGCCGAGGCGGCCCCCGAGCCAGTAGCCGAGCGAGAGCGCGACCAGCACGACCCCGATCGTGTTCGCCCAGACGATCGTCGAGGCCCCGAAGAACGGCGCCATCAGGCGAACGGCGGCGATCTCGGCGCCGAGGCTGGCCATGCCGACCACGAAGACCAGCGCGTAGAGGAAGCGCGTCTCGCTCACGCGCTGCCCTCGGCCTCGCGCCCGGCGTCACCAGTGAGGATGCGCTCGCGCAGGCGACCACCCTGCCCGGCGGCGACGGCGCGCCGGGCGCGGGACTCCTCCAGGGCGACGCCGTGGCGTTCGGCCAGCTCGAGCAGCTCCTGCTTCTCCATGCTGCGGTTCGCCGCCCGGAAGAACAGCCAGGTGAACAGGGCCAGGGTCACCGCCCCGGTCTCGATCATCATCAGGTTGCCGGCGGCCCCCTGGTCGGCGAGCGGGCTGATCCCCCGCTCGCGCGCGCCCGGCGCGTAGTCCGGATAAAGCGGCGAGCCCGACCAGATGAGGATGTTGGCCAGCACGGCCCCGGAGAACCGCACGGCGATGATGTAGATCAGCTTGGCGCCGTCGCCGAACCAGCTCGGCGTCGGCAACGGCCCGGCCAGCGGCAGCCACATCGCCACGCCGAAGGTGAAGAACCCGCCGTGCTGGGCGAGGTGCAGCGCCGAGCTGTCGAGGACGCCCTGATAGAGCACCGCCAGGTGCCAGAGGTAGAGGTTGAGCAGCCACAGCGGCAGCGCCACCAGCGGGTTGCCGAGCGCCCGCAGCCATCCCAGCCACCGGATCGAGAGGACCGGCTGCAGCACGGGGCCGGTCAGGCCGAGGGCGAACAGCAGGCCGGCGAGGTCGCCGATCAGCAGGTGCTGGGCCATGTGGGCGACGACGATCTCCTCGGCGATCGTCGAGACCGGCGGCACGTCGGCCCCGGCGAGCAGCAGGACCGACCCGGCGAAGCAGGCCTGCCGCCAGCCCGCTACCGGGCTGCCGCGCCGCGACAGCGTCGCGCAGCGCCGGAAGTAGCCGAACGCGACCAGCGCGAGCAGAAGCGGAGCGATGACGTCGATTGCCATCGGCCGGAGCGTAGCGAGGGCGCCGAGTGGCTATAGCCACTCGATGCGCCGGAAGAACCGGTAGAGGAAAGTCACCGCCACAGCCATGATCGCCAGCGCCAGCGGATAGCCGATGCGCTCGTCGAGCTCGGGCATGTACTCGAAGTTCATGCCCCAGATGCTGGCCAGGAAGGTGGGCACGGCGATGATCGCCGCCCAGGCGGAGATGCTGCGGATGACCTCGTTCTGCTTGACGCCGAGCAGCGCCAGATTCGCCTCGAGGATCGAGGTCAGCAACTCGCGCTGCGAGCTCACCTGCTCGTCGACCCGGCGGGCGTGGTCGGCAGCGTCGCGGAAGTAGCGGCGCAGGTGCTCGTCGACGTTGGCGTAGGCGCCCTGGAC
>JBKJZF010000305.1:0-5294 GCA_046715315.1 Solirubrobacterales bacterium
CCGGCGGCGGCGGCGCCGAGCACCGGGCGCTTGCCGAGGCGGTCGAGGCCGCGACGGGCGAACCGCGGCCTGCCCAGCACCAGCGCCACCATCAGCGCGCCCTGGGCGCCGATGCCGACGATCATCAGCAGGCGCTGTCCCTCGCGGTGATCGCGTGCCCGCTCGACCTGAGCAGTGTCGAAGTAGTCGCTCTCGTTCACCGGCGCCGGGTCCGGCGGGGTCTCGCCCGGGCGCAGCAGCCAGACGGCGCCCTCGGCCACGATCAGCATCGCCACGGCGAGCGCTCCGATCCGCGCGCCCCGGGAGCCGCTCAGCCGCATGGACGGACGCGTGTGGGGACCACGGTCCTACGATAGTCGGCTCCGTCCCCGCTCCCATGCGCCTCGGAATCCTCAGCGACATCCATTCCAACCTGCCCGCTCTGGAGGCGGTTCTGGAGGCGATCGGCGAGACCGAGGTGGAGCAGACATGGTGCCTGGGGGACGTTGTCGGCTACGGCGCCAGCCCCGACGAGTGCGCCCGCGCGGTCGCCTCCGACTGCGCGCTGTCGCTGGTCGGCAACCACGACCTCGCGGTCCTCGGCAAGATCGACATCTCATCGTTCTCGCCCGCCGCGGCGGCCGCCGTCCGCTGGACCCAGCGCCACTCCACCGACGAGACGCTGCGCTTTCTCCGCGGCCTCGAGCCCGCCGACACGAGCCACGAGGTGGCGCTCTACCACGCCTCCCCGCGCGATCCCGTCTGGGAGTACGTGCTCTGGCCCGACCAGGCGGCCGAATGCATCGGCGACCAGGCCCGGCGGGTGAGCCTCGTCGGCCACTCGCACGTGGCGCTGTTCTTCGTCATGCCGTCCGACGACGAGGCCGCGGAGGCGCCCGACCGCAGCCCGGCGGGCGAGGTGATCGCCCGCGGCGCCCAGGCGGGCGACGGGACCTGCCTCGACCTCTCCGAGGGACGCTGGCTGATCAACCCGGGGAGCGTCGGCCAGCCGCGCGACGGCGACCCCCGCGCCGCCTGGCTCGAGTTGGACACCGACGAGTGGACCGCCACCTATCACCGGGTGGCCTACGAAATCGACCGTGCGGCCGACGCGATCGCCGCGGCCGACCTCCCCGCCCACCTCGCCAAGCGGCTCTACATCGGCCAGTGACCCCAGCGACGATTACTAGACTCGCCGCCGTGCTGCGAACGCGACGCATATGCCCCGCGCTGGCGCTCGCCGCCGCGCTCTTCGCCGTCGCCGGCTGCGGGTCGGGCGACGGCGGGACGATCCCCACGCAGGATGCCGAAACCCTGCTGCAGGGGCTGGACGAGGTCCAGGCCTCGGTCGAGGACGGTGACTGCAGCGCCGCCCAGACCAACATCTCCCAGCTGAACGGGGCCGTGTACGCGCTGCCGAAGGAGGTGGGGACGGAGACGAAGGAAGACCTGCGCAAGCTCGTCCAGAACCTCGCGGAGATGGTCCAGGAGCCAGATCAATGCCAGGAGCCCGACCCCGGCGCCAGCGGCGAGGCGGGCTTCGTCCCCTCCGAGCCCGAGGTCACCGAGGAGCCCGCCGTCACCCCGCAGGAGCCCGACCCCGCCCCCCGCCCGAGCAATCCGACCAGGAGGGCAACGGGCCGCCCGGCCCCCGGGGGAACCCCAACCAGGGCGGCGGCAACAGCGGCGGGGTCGGTGGCTGATCGATGGGGACGATGCTCTCCGAGCGCTACGAGCTGGGCGACCGCCTGGGCTCGGGCGGGATGTCGACGGTGTACAGCGCCACCGACCGGGTGCTGGAGCGCACGGTTGCGGTCAAGGTGCTCGCCGAGCACCTCTCCGACGACGAGAAGTTCGTCGCCCGCTTCCGCCGCGAGGCCCTCGCCGTGGCGAAGCTGATCCATCCCAACATCGTCCAGGTCTACGACACCGGCGTCGACGACGGGCGCCACTACATCGTCATGGAGTACGTCGAGGGGAGCTCCGGCGCGCAGCTGCTGCAGCGCAAGGGCCGCCTGGGGGCGGCGGTCGCGGTCCAGATCGGCGTCCAGGCCTGCTCCGGGCTGGAGTACGCGCACCGCCAGGGGATCATCCACCGCGACGTCAAGCCGGGCAACCTGATGGTGATCGGGGGCCCCTCCGGGCGCCCCTCCGAGACCACGGGGGGCCACGACCCGCCCACCGGGGAGATGACCGTGAAGCTGGCCGACTTCGGCATCGCCCGGGCCGCCGAGCAGACCCGCCTGACCCAGGTCGGGTCGGTCGTCGGCACCGCCGCGTACCTCGCCCCCGAGCAGGCGCGCGGCGAGGAGACGACCCCCGCCGCCGACGTCTACGCGCTCGGGGTGGTCATCTACCAGCTCCTCACCGGGCGCCTGCCCTGGGAGGGCTCGACCCTCTCCGAGCTCTCCATGCGCCGCGAGAACGAGCGGCCGCTCTCCCCCACCTCGTATGACCAGGACGTCCCCGACGAGCTCTCGACCGCGGTCCTTCGCGCCCTCGAGGGCGAGGTGGCTGCGCGCTACTCGACCGCCCGTGAGTTCTCCACCGCCCTGCGCGCGGGGATCTCCGGACAGGCTCCGCCTACGCCCTCATCGGACGCCCCGACCCGGGTGATCGCCGGCGAGACCGAGCCGACCCGGGTGCTCGCCGGCGAGCCGCCGACGCCGGTCGCCACCCAGCGCCCCGTGCGCCGCCCGCCGCCGGCGCAGCGTCCGGTGATCACCCCCGCCCAGTCGGGGCGCAAGCGCTCGGCCTTCGGCCGGCTGACGCGGGTGGTGGGGCTGCTGCTGCTGATCGGCGTGCTCGCCGCGTTGATCGCCGGGGCGGTGTTGCTGGTCACCGACGCCGGCCAGAACACCGACATCAGCCAGTTCATCGAGGATCAGCTCGACGAGCAGATCCAGTCGGTCCGCGACTTCATCGAAGAAAACACCCAGTAGCGCCGGGGCCGGGCCCTGAGCCGGGTCAGGCGTTCCAGGGGGCCGCGCCCGCGAGAATCGACTCGCGGTAGGCGGCGAAGCGGCCGCCGGCGATCGCCTCGCGGGCGCCGCTGACGAGCCGCTCGAGGAAGGTGAGGTTGTGCAGCGAGAGCAGGTGCACGGCGGTGAGCTCGCGCTGTCGGCAGAGGTAGTGCAGATAGGCGCGGGAGTGGGTCTCACAGCAGGCACACGGGCAGGACTCGACCAGCGGCCCGGAGTCGGTCGCGTGGGCCGAGCGGCGCACGTCGAAGCGGAAGCGGCCCTCCGGCAACGGGGCCAGCGCCATTCCGTGGCGCGCCAGCCGCGTCGGCACGGCGCAGTCGAAGAGGTCGATGCCCCGGGCGATCCCCTCCAGCAGGTCGTCGGGCTCGCCGATGCCGAGCAGGTGCTTGGGTGCCTCGATCGGAAGGTGTGGCACGGTCAGGTCGAGCACCGCGTACATCTCTGGCTTGTCGCGGCCCAGGGTGCCGCCGATCGCGCTCCCGTCGACGCCGGCCGCCGACACCCGTTCCGCCGACTCGCGCCGCAGGTCGGCGTGGACCCCGCCCTGGACGATGCCGAACAGGGCCTGCTGGCTTGGGCCCTCGCGCTCGTGCCAGGCGAGGCAACGATCGAGCCAGCGGTGGGTGCGCTCGGTCGAGCGGGCCGTGTACTCGCGGTCGGCGTGAAACGGGGTGCACTCGTCGAACGCCAGGGCGATGTCGGACCCGAGATCGGCCTGCACGTGCATCGACTCCTCCGGTCCGAGGAAGCGCTCGGAGCCGTCGATGTAGGAGCGGAAGCGGACTCCGTCCTCGGAGATGCTCAGCACCGACCCCGAGCTCTCGACGCTGCCGCGGCGACCCTTGACCTCGTCGGCGACGCTGCCGTGCGCCAGCGAGAACACCTGGAAGCCCCCCGAGTCGGTGATGATCGCCCGCGCCCAGCCCATGAACGTGTGCAGCCCGCCGAGCCCGGCGATGCGCTCGGGCCCTGGTGCGAGGAAGAGGTGGAAGGTGTTGCCGAGGACCTGCTCGTAGCCGAGCCCGGCGACCTCCGCCGAGGTCAGCGAGCGGACGCTGCCGCGCGTCGCCAGGGGCACGAACGCGGGGGTCGAGATCGGGCCGTGGGCGGTCAGCAGGCGGCCGCTGCGGGCATCGCCGTCGCTCGCGGCGATCTCGAAGGCGAGGCGTTGGGGGTCCGACCGCACGCGACCGGCGCCTACGAGCCCAGCAGGGAGGTCCCGGTCATCTCCGTCGGTTGCGGGATGCCGAGCAGCGCCAGCGCGGTTGGAGCGACGTCCGCGAGCACGCCCTCGCGGGGGAGCTCGACCCCGTGCGCGGTGACCACCAGCGGCACCGGGTTGGTGGTGTGGGCGGTGTTGGGCGAGCCGTCCGGCTCGAGCATGTTGTCGGCGTTGCCGTGATCGGCCGTGACGATGCAGGCGCCACCCGAGGCGTGCGCCGCCTCGACGACCTCCCCCAGGCACAAGTCGACCGCCTCGACCGCGCGAATCGCGGCCGGGATGCTGCCCGTGTGGCCGACCATGTCCGGGTTGGCGAAGTTGATGATCCCGAAGCGGAAGCCGTCCCGCCAGTGCTCGCAGAACGTCCGCGCGGCGGCGGCGGCGCTCATCTCCGGCTTTTGGTCGTAGGTGGGCACGTCGCGGGGCGACTCGACCAGCCGGCGTTCCTCGCCCTCCCACTCGCGCTCGCGGCCGCCGTTGAAGAAGTAGGTGACGTGGGCGTACTTCTCGGTCTCGGCGACGTGCAGCTGCCGGACCCCCGCCTCGGAGAGAACCTCGGCCAGGGTGACCGCGGGCGCCTTCGGCGCGAAGGCGACCGGGTAGGGCCAGCCCTCCCGGTAGCGGGTGAAGGTGGTCAGGTGTGAGGCCGGGGGCTGGCCGCGGTCGAAGGTGTCGAAGCCCTCCTCCGCCAGCGCCCGGACGAGTTGGCGAGCCCGATCGGGGCGGAAGTTGAAGTGAATCACCGCGTCGGTGGCGGCGATGCCCTCGTGGCCGTCGAGGACCATCGGCTCGACGAACTCGTCGGTGACCTCGCGCTCATAGGAGGCGCGGATGGCCTCGACCGGATCGCTCGCGCGCTCTCCCTCGCCGCCGACCAGGGCGTCGTAGGCGCGCTTGGTCCGCTCCCAGCGGTTGTCGCGGTCCATCCCCCAATAGCGCCCGGCGACCGTGCCCACCCTGCCGGCGTGGCGGAGCCAGCGCTCGACCTCGGCGACGTAGCCCTTCCCGCCCGTCGGCGCCGTGTCGCGGCCGTCCGTGAGCACGTGCACGACCAGGTCGGAGACCCCCTCGCTCGCGGCCAGCTCGATCACCGCCTCGATGTGCTCCCA
>JBKJZF010000306.1:0-12576 GCA_046715315.1 Solirubrobacterales bacterium
TCTCGATCGCCAAGAACTACCGCAACCAGGGGCTGCCCTTCCTCGACCTGATCCAGGAGGGGACCCTGGGGCTGGTTCGCGCCGCCGAGAAGTTCGACTACCGCAAGGGCTTCAAGTTCTCGACCTACGCGACCTGGTGGATCCGCCAGGCGATCGCCCGCGCCCTCGCCGACAAGGCGCGGACCATCCGCATCCCGGTGCACGTCGTCGAGAAGCTGAACAAGATCGGGCGTGCCGAGCGCAAGCTGGTCACCGAGCTGGGCCGCGAGCCCACGCCGGAGGAGATCGCCGAGGTCACCGGCATCGACCCCGACGAGGTCGACCAGATCAAGCGCTCGGCCCAGGCGCCGGTGTCGCTGGAGAAGCCCGTCGGCGACGAGGAGGAGTCCGAGTTCGGCCAGTTCATCGCCGACGAGAAGGCCGAGTCGCCGTTCGAGCGCGCCGCGGACCTGCTCACCAAGGAGGCGCTGCGCGAGGCCCTCGAGAACCTCTCCTACCGTGAGCGCCGCGTGCTCGAGCTCCGCTACGGGCTCGGCGGCGAGCATCCGCGCACCCTGGACGAGGTCGGCCGGACGTTCAACGTCACCCGCGAGCGCATCCGCCAGATCGAGAACCAGTCGCTGAAGAAGCTCCAGTCCCTCGCCGAGGCCCAGAAGCTGCGCGAAGTCGCCTAGGGCCCGAGGGCGTCGGCGGACGCTGCTCAGGGCTCACGAGATCAGCCCTTCCGGCCGATCAATGCTGGGAGATGACCGAATCCGGCTCCTGGCTGTGCCCAACCGATTCCGACCGGGCGCGAGTGCTCGACAACAACGAGCGCGTGCGGCGCGCCCGCGGCATCACCCTGGGGGTGTTGGGGCTGGCGCTCGTGATCGTGGCGCCCTGGGCCGGATGGTGGCTGCTCGGGGTGTTCGCCGCGGCGCTGCTCAACTTCGTCACCTTCGATCGCCGCATCGCCCGCTCCGAGCACCCCGAGCGCGTCGTCGCCTTTGCCCTGATCTATACCGAGGTGCTGATCGGCGTCGGCGTCGCCCTCAGCGGGGCCGGGCAGAGCCCGCTGTTGCCGTGGATGGCGATCCCGCTGGGGCTCAGCGCCGCGCGCTTTCGCCGGGAGGTCGTGACCGCCGGGATGGGCGTGGCGGTGATGCTGATGTTGCTGGCGACCGTCGCGGTCGATCCCGCCAGCGTCTCCCACGACCCCACCCTGCTGATCGTGACCCTGGCGCTGGTGGTGTCGGTGGTCGCCGCAGCCGAGGCCATCCAGGCAGCCGAGATGCACCACCGAGGGCAGTCGGTCCTCGATCCGCTGACGGGCCTGCTCAACCGCAAGGCGCTGGCGAGCCGCTTCGCCGAGATCGAGGAGCAGGCGGGCCTGCTGGGGGCCCCGGTCTGCATGATCGAGCTCGACCTCGACACCTTCAAGCGCGTCAACGACGAGCACGGCCACGAGCGGGGGGACGCGGTGCTTCGCGACTCCGCCTACGAGATGCGCAAGAGCCTGCGGCACTTCGAGCTCCTCTACCGGTACGGGGGCGAGGAGTTCCTGGCGCTGCTCCCGGGCGCGGACCTGGTCGTCGGCCGCGACGTCGGCGAGCGCCTGCGAGCCGCGGTCGAAGGCTCCCGTCCGGGTGGCCTCGAGCTGACCGTGTCGGTTGGCGTCGCCGTGGCCGAGGGCGACGCGGTGCACTTCGAGAGCATGTTCGCCGCCGCCGACGCGGCGCTGTATGAGGCCAAGCGCGCCGGGCGCAACCGCGTCGTCGCGGCCGACGATCTCGCCGCCGCCGATCCGGAGCCGGGCCAGGTCGCCGTTCGCACCCGGGCGGGCCGGGTGATGGTCGGCGCCGAGAATGGCCCGGTTCGTCCGCATGCCTAAAGGACGGGCGCGACGCGCCCGATAACCAAGACGATGCCTTTCGACATCGATTCAGCGCTGCGTTTCGTCGTGGAACACGAGGGCTCGGACCTGCATGTGAAGGTGCCGGCTACGCCGATGGCGCGCATCCACGGTGAGCTGCGCCCGATCGACGGGGCCCAGGCCCTGACCCCGGCCGACACCGAGGCCGCGCTCGACCACATCGTCTCCGAGTCACGGATCCGCGAGGAGTTCGACCGCGAGGGCGAAGCCGACTTCTCCTACTCGATCAAGGGGCTGAGCCGGTTCCGCGTCAACGCCTTCCGCCAGCGCGGCTCGATCTCGATCGTCTCTCGCGCGATCCCCTTCCAGGTCCGGACCATCGAGGAGCTCGGGCTCCCCGACGTCGTCCGCACGCTGGCCGAGCAGCCTCGCGGGATCGTCCTGCTGACGGGCACGACCGGCTCGGGCAAGTCGACCACCCTGGCGGCGATGATCAACCACATCAACCGCACCTGGGCGCGTCACATCGTCACGCTCGAGGACCCGATCGAGTACCTGCACCGCGACGAGCGCTCGATCATCAACCAGCGCGAGGTCGGGCAGGACACCGAGAGCTTCGCCCGCGCCATGCGCCGGGTGCTGCGTCAGGACCCGGACGTGATCCTGGTCGGGGAGATGCGCGACGAGGAGACGGTCAGGACCGCGCTCTCGGCGGCGGAGACGGGGCACCTCGTGCTCTCCACGCTGCATACGCTCGACGCGACCGAGACCGTGAACCGCATCATCGACTTCTTCCCGCCGCACCTGCAGCAGCAGGCGCGGGTGATGCTGTCCTCGACCCTGCGCGGCGTCGTCGGCCAGCGCCTGGTCCAGCGTCCCGCCGGAGACGGGCGGGTGGCGATCTGCGAGGTGCTGGTCGTCACCGGGCGGGTCCGGGACCTGATCCTGAACCCGAACGAGACGGGCCGGATCACCGAGGTGATCTCCGAGGGCGAGTACTACGGGATGCAGACCTTCGACCAGGCGCTCCTGAGGCAGGTGATGGCCGGCAACATCACCGAGGAGACCGCCTTGGAGGCGGCGACCTCCCCCCACGATTTCACCCTGATGCTGCAGGCGCAGGGACAGCGCGCGAGCGGCATCGAGCAGGTGATGCCGGACGGCGACGCGCCCGAGCCCAACACGCCGGCGCCCCACCGCAGCTAGATCTAGAGGCTCACTTCAGTTGGTAAAGCGTTGGCTATACTCGAACTCGGGTATGGCCTCTGATTCTCCCTGTCCAGTGGGCTCTTGCGCGGAGATCATCTCCGGCAAGTGGACCCTGCTGGTGATCCGCGACCTGGCCGACGGAAGCCAGCGCTTCTGCGAGCTGGAGCGCTCGCTGCGCGGGATCAGCCCACGCACGCTCTCGCTGCGCCTGCGGGCGCTCGAGGCCCACGGGATCGTCCAGCGCCACACCTACCCGGAGGTGCCGCCGCGCGTCGAGTACGCGCTCACCGACAAGGGCCGGGCGCTGGTCCCGCTGATCGAGGACATGCGCGCCTACGGCCGCCGCTGGCTGGTCAAGACCCCCCGGCCCTCCAAGCAAGCCGTCCACGCCTAAAGCCCACCCCCGTGCAAGCCTGCTTGCACGGCAGGAGCGAACCGTGCGTGGGCGAAGCCTGTCGCCATGCGCGACCTGGTTGTCCGAGAGGCACTGCAGACGATGGCCCGCGATTCCGCCAAGCGGTTTCGGGAGCTCGTCGGCTCCGGGAGCGAGCTTCCGTACGACGTCCGCGAGGCCGATGACGGCTCGCCACTGCCCCAGTACACGCCGCTGACCGAGCGCTTCGTCCGTGAGAACGCGCCGCTGCTGCGCGAGCTCGGCTCCTTCGGCTCCGCCTGCGCTGCGATCGAGGCATCCGACCTGGCCGCGCCCTACCTGGCCCAGCTGGGCCAGGAGGTCCCCCCGGACGGACGCCGCTGCGCCGAGACCGCCGTGATCGTCTTCCTCTGCCGCCTGTGGCACGACAGCACCGACTTCTCGCTCGACGACGAGCGCCTCGGCCTCGCGATCGCCGAGCTGCAGATCAACGGCGACGCGACCGAGGGTGAGATCGAGGTGGTGGTGCCGTTGCGCGGCCTGCGCATGGAGTCGCTTCGCGTCGACCTCGCGACCGCGTCGATCGTCCGCGCCGACTCCGTCGACGTGCCCGCCGAGGCCCGCTCGGCGGAGGCGTCCGGCGGCGCCGGATGGGAGCCGACCTATCTCGCCGTCACCCGCGTCAGCAGGGACGCCGCCCGGGCCGAGGACTCGGACGACGACACCGGTCCCGACGCCGGCACCCGAGCGGTCGAGGCATTCCGCAGCCTGGTCACCACCCTGAGGCTGTTCAAGGCCGGCGGCGTCGCCTTGGGCCCGCACGCCTGGACCCGTCTCGGAGGAGGGCGCTGGCGGCGCATCTCGACCGGCGCCGGCCGCCCGCGCCCGGGCGGGTATCGCCTGGCCGCGTCTGAGCTGGGAGAGCTCGCCGTGTTCTCGCGCCCCATGGCCCATCGCATCGCGCCCCCGGCGATGCCCGATCGCAGCTTCGGGGCGACCCCCCTTGGGCGGTCCGTGTCGCGCTTCGAGGCGGGCCTGGAGCGGACCTCGGCGCTCGACGCCCTCAACGACTACCTGCTCTCGCTTCGCTTCCTGCTCGAGGGCGGTGGCCCGGCGGACCTCGGCCTCTCGATGCGGGTCGCTTCGCTTTGCGCGGACCCCGACGGCCGCAGCGAGGTCAAGGCCACGATCGACCGGGCGCTCGGGCTCGAGCGCGAGCTGTGGAGCGGCGAGCCGCCGAGCGGCCTCGGCGAGATGACGCCGGCCGACACAGCCGTCGCGGTCGAGGACTTGGCGCGAGCGATCCTCAAGGACGCGGCCTGCGGGCACCTCGGCTCCGACCTGCGCGCGACCGCCGACGAGATCCTGCTCGCCGACGGCCTCGCCGTCGGCGACGGTGGCGAGCGTGGCGAGACCGCCGAGTGGGGCTCGGCCGGCGAGGTCGAGATCGCGATCGACGAGGACGAGATCGTCGAGCACGACGAGCAAGTGGAGGAGATCGCCGAGGGCCCGCGCTACGGGCGCGAGGAACCGGTTCCCAGCCAGAGCGAGCTCTGGTTCGACGGCCTCGACGATGACGACACCCATGACGTGCAGGTGATTCGCCAGCCGGACCGAATCAGCGTGCATCGCAACCAGGATCCCGAGGAGGAGAGCGTGTACGCAAGCTCAGAGCCCCGGCCCGCCCAGCCCGAGGGCGCCGATCAAAGCCCGGTGCTGAAGCTGCTGGAGCTTCACTCCGCCGAGCGGGAGGCCACCGCCGCCCGCGTCGCCAACCTTTTCCCGCGGCCCGAGACGACCGAGTGGAGCGTGCGCGAGATCAGCTACGACCGCACCCGCCGCGCTCGCCTCGGCGATAGCTCCTAGCCCTTCTTCGCCGATCCCCGGAAACAGTGGGCCTGGTCGCCGGACTCCCGGCGATTAGGCCTGCCCGCAGGCCGGGCTCAGGCGTCGGCGGCGAGCGCCGCACGCTCGGCGGCCCCGCCCGCGAACAGGTAGCGGTTGATCTCCATCAGCCCGGCAACGTCGTGGACGTCGGTGTCCAGGTAGGGCACCTCGATCACGGCCCGCGTGCCCATCTCGCGGGCCAGGTGGCGAACGTTGCGGTGGTCGCGGGCGGCGAGAGCGCGGTGCTCTGAGAAGTTGGCCATCACCCGTGCGGCGAGGTCCGCGTCGCCGAGCGCGCGCTCGAGCTCGGCCCCCATCGACGCGCTGGGGGCGACGTCGTCGGTGTAGTGGACGCGGTTGACGATCACGCCGCCGAACGGAAGCCGCGCCTCGACCAGCTTGCGGTGGAAGTAGACGGCCTCGTCGATCGGCTCCCCCTGCGGCCCGCAGACGACGAGGAAGGTCGAGCGCTCGTCGGCCAGCAGCTCGTTCACCCGCTTGGCGCGCTCCTGGAAGCCGCCGACCATGCTGCTGAAGGCCTGGAAGAACTCGGACAGGTCCTGAAGCAGGTCGACGCCGGTTATCCGCTTCATCACCGAGAAGCCGATCGAGGCCCCGCGCCCGAAGATCTTGGTCGCGAACCCCGTGGGTCGCAGGAACACCTGCAGCGCCCTTCCCTCGATGAACTGGGTGAGGCGCCGCGGAGCCTCGAGGAAGTCGAGCGCGTTGCGGGTCGGCGGCGTGTCGAGGACGAGCAGGTCGTAGCGGTCCTCGGCCCAGATCTCGAACAGCTTCTCCATCGCCATGTACTCCTGCGACCCGGCCAGCGCCGCTGAGAGCTGCTGGTAGATGCGGTTGGAGAGGATCCGGTCCCGGGTCTCGGCGTCGGGGGCGTGACGCCGGACGACCTCGTCGAAGGTCGCCTTCGCGTCCAGCATCATCGCCCACAGCTCGCCGCCGCCCGCCTCGACGCCGGCATCGGCGAACAGCGCCGGGTCGACCCGGCGCTCGGTGTTGCCGAGCTCCGGCAGGCCGAGCGAGTCGGCGAGGCGCTTGGCGGGGTCGATGGTGAGCACGGCGACCTTCTTGCCACGCGCGGCCATCCCGGCCGCGATCGCGGCGGAGGTCGTCGTCTTGCCGACGCCTCCGGAGTCGGCGCAGATGCAGACCCGCTTGCCCTCGAGCAGCTCGGCGACGCCCGGCATCAGACCCCCACCTGCTCCGCCAGCCGGCGGATCTGCTCGAGCCCCAGCTCGGGCTCGAAGATGAAGGGGAGGATGCTCAGCGGGGCCGAGGTCATCTCCTCGAGGCGCGTGAGCTGCTCGCGCTGGGTCGCCGCACGGCGGCTCTGCCGGACGGCGGCCCGGCAGGCGGCGGCGACGAGGCCGTCCCGCTGGGCGGCCAGCGGCTCCAGCCTGGCGACCTCGTCGCCGGAGAAACGCTCCGGGTAGAGCCCGTTCATGAAGATGCGGTCGACGGAGGCGCCGACCACGTCGGTCAGCTGCTGCTCGAGGTAGGCGGATTCGTTCACCGGCATCTCCTCCGGAAGCGCGACGATCGCGACGCCGGTCTTGCGGTGGTTCGTGATGTAGGCGTCCAGGGTCTCGGCCTGGCTGCGAATCGGCCCGACGCGAGCGACCGCGGCAAAGGTCCGCGGGGTCTGCAGGAAGCCGACGCCCTGCCCGGTGGCGGGGGCGTCGAGCACGACCAGGTCGTACTCCTGGGCCCCCTTGACCTTGCGGTTGGGCTGCGCCAGCTCCCAGACCTTGCCGAAGGTCACCAGCTCCCGCAGGCCGGGCGTGGCCGCGGCCAGGTAGGAGAAGATCCGGGAGTTGACCAGCAGGTCGCGCATGGCCTTGACCTTGAGCTGGATCAGCAGGTACTCCTTGATCGACTCGTCCGGGTCGATCGAGATCCCCCAGAGGTTGTCGGCCATCTCGACCTCGTGGAAGCCGACCTCGGCGCGGTGGAAGACTCGAGAGAACTGCTCCTGCGCGGAGACCTCGCAGAGGATCGTGCGCTTGCCGCGCGCCGCCGCCGCCAGCGCCAGGGCGAGCGAGACGGTGGACTTGCCGACGCCGCCTTTGCCGGTGACGATCACGAGCCGTTTGTCGAGGAGATCGCGCAGGCGGCGATCTTGTCAGTTGGGTCCCGCGACCGGCGCCGGCGGGATGTTTTCCGCCCACGTGAAGGAAAGGCCCGGCCGTGTGCGAATAATCGCGATCAAATGGGTCTTTTCAACCGCGGAGAGCGGCAGCACACCGACGTGCACGTCAACGGGGCAACCCCCGAGCCCGAGGAGGTGCGCGAGCCGACGCAGACGCAAGAGGATGCGCCTGCCGTCGAGCCCGCGCCCGCCGAGAATTCTTCAGCGGCCAAGGTGGTCGCCTCGCCCAAGCAGGCCGAGGCCCCGCCGGCGCCGCCGGAACCGGAGGAAGAGCTGAGGATCACCGCCTCGGAGGCGGTCGCGCCGAAGCGAAGCCCGCTGCTGACGAAGCAGCCGGACGCCGGCAGGCGCAACCGCCACGCCAAGGTCTACGCCTTCGCCAACCAGAAGGGCGGGGTCGCGAAGACGACGACCACGCTCAACCTCGCCGTCGCCTTCGCCGAGTCGGGGTACCGCGTGCTCGCGGTCGACCTCGACCCGCAGAGCAACCTGACGATGAGCCAGGGAATCGATCCGGACACGGTCGAGAAGTCGCTGTTCGACGTGCTCGTCCACCGGATGCCGATCTCCGAGATCATCCAGAAGCGCGAGATCGACATCGCCGTGGCCTCGATCGACCTGGCCGGCGCCGAGATCGCGATGAGCACGATGATCGGCCGCGAGCGCTCGCTGGAGAAGGCGCTGGCGGAGGTCGGCGACGACTACGACTTCATCTGCATCGACACCCCGCCCAGCCTCGGCCTGCTGACGATCAACGCGCTCACCGCGGCCGACAAGGTGATCGTGCCGGTTCAGTGCGAGTATCTCTCGATGCGTGGCCTCGTGCAGCTTCAGAACACCCTGGAGATGATCCGCGAGAGCCTCAACCCCGGGGTTGAGATCGAGGGCATCCTGCCGACGATGCTGGACTCCCGGACCGTGCACGCCAAGGAGGCCGTCGAGATCCTCGAGGAGAACTTCGGCGACCTGGTCTTCAAGTCGCGGATCCGCAAGGCGATCAAGTTCGCCGAGGCGCCCGTCAGAGGCGCGAGCGTGCTCAAGTACGATTCGAACTCGAACGCGGCCGAGTACTACCGTGAGCTGGCGAAGGAGGTTCTGACCCATGGCACGGCGTAAGCGCGCCAGCATGAGAGAGGGACCGCTGGCCGACCTCTTCCGCTCGACGGTCGAGCCCGAGGAGCCGCCCGCTCCCCCGGAGATCCCGCCGCGGGCGGGGGACGAGACCACGGTGATGCCGCCAGAGCCCGTGAGCCCACCGGCGCCGGAGCAGGAGCCGATTGCGCAGCCCGAGGACTCCCCCGAGCGCCCGGTGCCGCCGGTGCCCCAGACTGCTGACCCCGAGCGCGTCCACGCCTACCGGGTCGAGGAGAGCGCGCCGACGGTGCTCGAGCCGAAGCAGCGGCTGTCGCGAATCTTCAACGACGACGGGCCCGAGCCGGACGCGCCCGTTTTCGGGCGCGACGATCCCGACATGCACGCGCCCCCGGGGCCGGCGCGGCCGCACTCGCCCGTGATCAGGGTGGTCGGGGTCGGCGGGGCCGGCGTCAACGCCGTCAACCGCATGGTCGAGGCGCAGATCCCGGGCGTCGAGTTCATGGCGATCAACACCGACCTGCAGTCGCTGCAGCAGTCCACCGCGGATGTCACCGTGCACCTGGGAAGCGGCGTCGCCCGCGGCCTTGGCGCGGGCTCGGACCCCGAGCTCGGGTACAGGGCTGCGTTCGACGAGCAGGACAAGATCAAGCGCCTGCTGAAGGGCTCCGACATGGTCTTCGTCACGGCCGGCGCCGGCGGTGGCACGGGCACGGGCGCCGCCCCGGTCGTGGCGCGGCTTGCCCGCGACGTCGGCGCCCTAGCGGTCGGCATCGTCACCCGGCCGTTCCGCTTCGAGGGCACCCGCCGCAGCAAGCAGGCCGATGATGGGATCGAGGCGCTGGGCGCCGAGGTCGACACGCTGATCGTCGTCCCCAACGAGCGGCTGCTGAGCGTGCTCGCCCGCAACACCACCATGATCGAGGCCTTCCAGGTGGCCGACGACGTGCTGCGCCAGGGCGTGCAGGGAATCTCGGAGCTGATCACGCTCCCCGGGTTGATCAACCTCGACTTCGCCGACGTGCGCACGACCATGCGTGACGCCGGCCACGCGCTGCTGGGCATCGGCATGGGCAGCGGCGACGGCCGTGCGACCTTCGCCGCCGAGAAGGCCGTCTCCTCGCCGCTGCTCGAGACCTCGGTCAACGGCGCCCGCTCGATCCTGCTCTCGGTCACCGGCGGTTCCAACCTGACCCTGCTGGAGGTCAGCGAGGCGGCGAAGGTCGTCCAGGAGGCCGCCCACCCCGACGCCTACATCATCTTCGGCGCCAACGTCGACGAGACCCTGGGCGACCAGGTTTGGGTGACGGTGATCGCCACCCGCTATGACGGGCGCGGTCGGCGCGCCGACGGCTCGACCACGTCTGAGCGACGCGCGGTCGGCACCAGCACGAGGGCGATTCGCCGTCCCGAGGATCGCCGGCCGGGGAGCGCCAAGAGCTTCGAGTCGCGCCCCCGCGACCTGGCCATAGACGTCCCCGAGTTCCTGCCCGGCAAGTCCTAGTTCCGCGGCATAGGCTCAGGCCGTGAGCCGAGGCGTTGTCGCAGCCGGGCACCCGTTGACGGCGGAGGCCGGGGCCGCCGTCCTGCGCGATGGCGGCAACGCGGTCGACGCCGCGGTGGCGGCCGTGCTCGCGTCGTGCGTGACCGAGAGCCCGCTCACCGGGCTCGGCGCCGGGGGCTACATGCTCGTCCACGAGGGCACCGAGTCGGTGGTCCTCGACTTCTTCGTCGCCGTCGGAGGGCTCGACGGCTCCAAACGCAGCTCCGAGCTGGTCCCGATCCCGGTCCACTTCACCTCCGAGAGCGCCCAGGTGTTCCACATCGGCGCGGCCTCGTGCGGGGTCCCCGGGGTGCCGGCGGGCCTGGTCGAGGCGGTCTCGCGGTTCGGCAGCGTCGCCCTCGCCGAGCTGGCCGCCCCGGCCGCGCGAATGGCGCGCGAGGGCGTTCGCATCAACGCCGGGCAGGCGTACTTCCTCGAGATCCTGATCCCGATCCTGACCCACTACGAGGAGGCCAGGGAGATCTACGCTCCCGGCGGCCACGTCCTGCGCGAGGGCGATCTCTTCACCTTCGGAGACCTCGGCGACGCGCTCGAGCTGTTCGGGGCCGAGGGGGCGGAGCCCTTCTATGGGGGCGAGATCGGCTCGGCGGTCGCGGACTGGGTACTGGAGCGTGGGGGCACCCTCGGCCGCGCCGACCTCAACGCCTACGAGCCCGTCTCCCGCGAGCCCGTCCGCGCCGCCTACCGCGGCCGCGAGATGCTGACCAACCCGCCACCGTCGTCGGGCGGGATCCTGATCGCCTACGCCCTGGCCCTGCTGGAGCGGCTCGGCGATCCCGATCTCGAAAACGTCGTCGGCGCGATGGAGGCGGCGCAGGCGGCGCGCACGGACGAGTTCCTCGCGGGCCTGCGAACCGACGCCTTCGCCGCGCGGTTCCTCGACCCGGCCGCGATCGACGGCGCCGCGGAGGCCGTCGCCGCGCGCCGGCGCGCGGCGCAGGGCCCGCTCGGCCCGGTGGACCGGCTCGGGTCGACCACCCACATCACCGCCGTCGACGCCGAGGGCCGCTGCGCCAGCGTCACCTGCTCGAACGGGACCGGTTCGGGGCTGGTCGTGCCGGGGACGGGGGTCCACGTCAACAACATGCTCGGCGAGGAGGA
The DNA here is from genome assembly GCA_046715315.1 of Solirubrobacterales bacterium. Taxonomy (GTDB): domain Bacteria; phylum Actinomycetota; class Thermoleophilia; order Solirubrobacterales; family 70-9; genus JBDTSW01. Next base: position 11,246 of record JBKJZF010000306.1, read on the forward strand.
CCTCAACCCGAGCGGGTTCCACCGCCACCAGCCGGGCTCAAGGCTGCCCTCGATGATGTCGCCGACGGTGCTGCTGTGCGACGGGGAGCTGGAGGCCGGCCTCGGCAGCGGCGGCTCCAACCGGATCCGCTCCGCCGTCCTGCAGACGGTGCTGCGGATGCTCTCGGGCGGCGAGGACGTGGCGGCGGCGGTCGACGCTCCGCGAGTGCATTTCGAGTCCGGTGCCGTGCAGGCCGAGCCCGGCGTCGACGAGGCCGAGCTCCAGCGCCTCTCCGAGCGCGGGTACGAGGTCGTCCGCTGGCCCGAGCGCAACGTCTTCTTCGGCGGGGTGCACGCCGTCGCGCGCGACCGCGCCGACGGCGAGCTGCACGGCGGGGGCGACCCGCGGCGCGGCGGAGCCGTCGCCAGGGCCTGAGCGCGTCTACGAAACCGAAGGTCACTGGTTCGAGTCCAGTCGGGCGCGCTTCACATATGCCCTGAATCCCGCTTGGAATGGCGGATCTGAGGACTTCAGGTGCTCCGGCGAAGTTTCCTTCAGACGGCCGATTTCGCCCCTCACGCCTAGGAAAACCATCGCGCGACCATCGCGCGGATCCTCAATAGCCAAGCCGGATTCGCCGAACCTGCGGGGATGAAACCATCGCGCAGGGGTGCCGAGATGGTCAGCTCAGGCAAGACGGCCAGCAGCAGAGCGAGCCGGAGCCATACGCAGTACGGTTTCAACCGGAAACGGATGCACGCATCGCCAGGAAAGCTGTCAATCACGGTGGTTCGCCGCTGCCGTTTCGCTTCCGCTGCCGTTCTGGCCGCTGTCTGCGCGCTCTTCGCCACGGCCGCACCGGCCAGCGCCGGCGAGATCCTCGAGGCCGCCAGCTACCCCGGCATGACCACCTTCAAGTGCCGGACCGACGCCTTCCCGATCTCCCCCGGACAGAACCTGAACCTGTACGGGGCGACCAAGACCTGCCCCAACGCGAAGAACGTCAGCGGCCCCGGCGACGCCAGCATCTTCGACCCCGGATCCACCGAGCAGGGCTACGTGACGCGGTTCAAGCCGAGCATGAGGGAGATCAAGCCCAACGGCAAGCTCGTCACGCCGAGCGTCTGGGACCTGCACCTCCATCACGTGGTCTGGCTCAAACTCGCACCGGGCGGCGGCCCGACGTTCGCCTCCGGCGAGGAGAAGACCGTCGTCAAGATGCCTCAGGGGTACGGCAACAAGGTCGGCGCGGACGCGAACTGGGGGCTCAACTACATGATCCACAGCCTCAACGCGTCCTCGGGGCGCAGCGTCTACATCACCTGGCAGATCGACTGGGTCCCCGAGACCA
>JBKJZF010000307.1:0-8933 GCA_046715315.1 Solirubrobacterales bacterium
CGGCTGCACGGTGCTCGAGCCATCGATGGCGATGTCGCCTGAGAGCCCGGAGGACCCGCTGTCGCGGCTGCTGTCATCGGAACCGCAGGCGGCGATGCTCATTGCCATCACCGCCGCAGCGCCCAGGGCGATCCAAAGCTTTGTGTTTCTCACTCTTTCTCCCTTGGGTTCGGGCAGCGCAGATCGCCGCCGCGTTGATCACGGACTTGCATTCGGGAGAAGCCTCGCAGCGCTGGCGCCGCGCGCTGTTACCGACTGGTGGCCGAGGTGTGAAGAGTCTGTGAACCGTCGGCGGGCTCGGGTGCGGCCGGTGCTCCGGCGTCACCGTCCGTCGCCTCGGGCTCGAAGCGATATCCGACCCCGAAGTGCGTGTGGATGTAGGCCCAGCCGGGTGAGTGCTTCTCGAGCTTCGCCCGCAGCTTGCGAACGAAGACGTCGACCGAGCGGTCGCCGTGAGCCATCGCGTAGCCCCACACGCGCTGGTAGAGGTCCTCGCGCTCGACCACCTTGCCGCGGTTGTCCGCGAGGACCTGGAGCAGCTCGAACTCGCGCCGGGTGAGGTCCAGGCTGCGGGTCGAGACGAAGGCCTGGAACTGGTCGGCGCGGACCTCGACCTCGCCGGCCATCACCGGGCCCGCGTCGGCCTTGGGCTGGCTGCGCTTGCGCCGGCGGACGACGGCCTCGATCCGGGCAGCGACCTCCTCCGGGTGGGCGGGCTTGGTGATCCAGTCGTCGGCGCCGAGCCGCAGGCCGCGTACGCGCTGGGCCGTGGTCGAGGACTGGGTGCAGACGACGACGCCGAGGCCGGGCAGCATGCTGGAGACGCGCTCGAGGAAGTCCCACCCCTCCGGGCCGAGCAGCGACAGGTCGACGACGAGCGCGTTCAGCTTCATCGCCACCAGCTCCTCGGCGGGCACGGCCCCCGCGAGCACCCTGTACTCCCAGCCGGCCGCGTCGAAGCGCCGGGTGAGGACGCGCAGAAAGCCGCTGTCGGTGTCGACCACGGCGAGGCGAACTGTTCCGGGCTGTGCGTTCATGCCTGCCCCCAAAGCGGGAGCACGCTCAATGGTAGAGGGCGCGGGCGCGCCGGTCGAAGCCGTTCACAGAACTTTCACAGGGACCTATCCGGATCTTCACCGGGAGCCCTCGGCGCCCGACGAGACTGCCGCGCAACGAGATCCTCTCTCGTGCGGCGCGCGACCCTCACTCCCTGCCCCGGGTCGCGCGCCCCCTCTTTGCAGGGCCGCAGGCAACGGCCTCGGCCCCGAGCAACTAGCCTCACGGCGCTGTGAGCGCCATCGAGGCCATCGTCCTCGGCCTCGTCCAGGGGCTGACGGAGTTACTGCCGATCTCCTCCAGCGGCCACCTCCGCATCGTCCCCGCGCTGTTCGGCTGGGAGGACCCGGGCGCCGCCTTCACCGCGGTGATCCAGCTGGGGACGATGGCGGCGGTGCTGGTCTACTTCCGTCGCGACCTGTGGCGGATCGCCGTGGCCTGGCTGCGCGAGCTCCGCGTCCCCTTCCGCCGGCGCAGCCACGAGGCGAACCTCGGCTGGTTCATCGTCCTCGGGACGATCCCGATCTCGATCTTCGGCTTCGTGTTCAGGGATCAGATCGAGTCCGGGGCGCGCGACCTTTACCTGATCGGCTGGGCGCTGATCCTGTTCTCCTTGGTGATGCTGCTGGCCGAGCGCGTCAGCTCACGCCGGCGCGAGCTGACCGGGATGAACGCGCGCGACGGGGCCTTCATCGGTTTCGCCCAGGCGCTGGCGCTGATCCCGGGCGTCTCGCGCTCGGGCGCGACGATCTCGGCCGGGCTGTTCCGCGGCTTCGACCGGACCGCGGCGGCCCGCTACTCGTTCCTGCTCTCGGTCCCCGCCGTCGTCCTCAGCGGGCTGTTCGAGCTGCGCGACATCGGCGACGGCGACAGCGCCTCGATCGGCGCGACGATCATCGCGACCCTGGTTGCTTTCGCCTCGGGCTATGCCGCAATCGCCTGGCTGCTGCGATACCTGGCCAACCACTCGCTGAGGGTGTTCGTCGCCTACCGGATACCCCTCGGCGTGCTCGTAATCGTGCTCGCCGCGTCGGGCGCGATCAGCTGAGCGGCCGCTCGTCGGCGACCACGGCCGCGGTAGAGTTCGCGGCGTGAACCGCGCCCGCAGGCTTCTCGCGCTTGTCAGCCTCTCGCTGGTCGCCGCGCTGGTGGCCGCCCCGGCCGCCCTGGCCGCCGACGGCGTCGGCCTCTACGGCCGCACCGACGACAAGGTCGTCACCTTCTTCGCCTTCGGCGTGATGATCTTCTTCAGCGTCCTCGTCGTCGTCCTCTCCCTGATCCAGGGGCGCCTCGACGGGCGCAAGGAACGCATGCGCGAGGAGCTCGAGCGCCTGCGCCGGCCCTAGCCGATCCAAGCTCCGCCGCTCACGCGGCGAGGGCCCCGATCACCTCCTGCCACCAGGCGACCTCCGCGTCGTCGGCGGCCAGCCGCAGCCGCTTGCGCGCATGGTGCTGTACCTGGATCGCGCTGCCGATCACCAGCAGCGGCCCCGAGACCGCGTAGCGGCCGTCCTCGAGAGCGACCAGCGCGCCCTCGGTGTCGTGGCGGGTACGCAGGTGCTCGACCACGCGCCTGCCGGCGACCGACGCGGGCCGCGCGCGGTCGCCGTCGGAGGCCTCCCAGCGGCGCACGGTGAAGACCGGCAGCCCACCGCGGAGCCTTGGCCGGGGCCTCGGCGGTGGTCCCAGCGGGCCTTCGCGCCAGCGGTCGAGGAGCTCGTCCAGCTCGGGGGCGGCCTCCTGGCTGAGGACGATGTGGAGGCTGTCTCCCGCAGCGATCCGGGTCGATCCCCGAGGCGGCAGGGCGCGGTTGCCGCGAACGATCACGTTCACCAGGGCGTCGCGCGGCAATCCCAGGTCGCGCACCCGCGCACCCGCCGCGGCGTCGTCGTCGGCGACCGGGTACTCGACCACCTCGGCGCCCAGAGCCCTGATCGTCCCGGTCTCCGTGAGCGGGCGCGGCAGCGCCGGCTGGGTGGTGGTCACCCCGAGGGCGCGAGCCACGGGTTCGATCGTCGCGCCCTGGACGACGGTCGACAGCAGCACCGCGAAGAAAACGATGTTGAACAGCTCGACCCCCTGGCCGACGCCCTCGGTCACGGCGAATGTGGCGAAGACCACCGGGATCGCGCCGCGCAGCCCGGCCCAGCCCAGCATCGTCCGCTCGGCGAGCGAGAACCCCGATCCCATCGTCGACAGATAGGTCGCGACCGGCCTGGCGACGAGGGCGAGGATGATCGCCAGCGCCGTGCCCTCGAAGGCGACGCTCCCAAGCTCGGAGGGAAACACCAGCAGCCCGAGGAGGAGGAACATCGAGAGCTGCGCGACCCAGGCCAGCCCCTCGTGGAAGCTGACGACCGATCGCTTCGCCGGGATCCGGGCCGAGCCCAGCACCATCCCCGTGAGGAACACGGCGAGCAGGCCCGAGCCGTGGGCGACGTCGGCGAGCCCGTAGGACAGCGCCGCCGCGGTGACCGACGCCGCCGGGTAGAGGCCCGCGGCGGCGAACTCGAGGCGGCGGAAGGCCTGTAGGGCCAGCCATCCGATCGCCAGGCCGACGATCAGGCCGATCGCCAGCTCGACGCCGAGCAGCCCGAGCATGTCGAAGGCGCCGTAGTCGGGCTTCTGGATCCAGTCGATGAAGCCGATCACCAGCAGGGCGGCGACCGGGTCGTTGAACCCCGCCTCCCCCTCCAGCGTGCGGGCCAGGCGCCGGCGCAGGCTCGAGGTGCGCAGCACGGCGAAGATCGCGGCGGCGTCGGTCGAGGCCACGATCGAGCCCAGCAGCAGGCCCTCCAGCGTGGTCAGGTCGAGCAGCCAGGCGGCGGCCAGGCCGGTGATCGCCGCGGTCGCCAGGGTGCCCAGCGTCGCCAGCGCGATCGCCGGGCGCAGCACCGGCCGGATCGCGGCGAACCCGGCGGCGAGGCCGCCCTCGAAGAGGATCAGCGCCAGCGCCATCAGGCCGACGTCCCTGGCCAGGGAGTAGTCGCTGAAGCTGATCCATCCGAGGCCGTCGGAGCCGACCGCCATGCCGATCGCCAGGAAGAGCACGAGCCCGGGTACCCGGATCCTGCTGGCCACGAAGGAGGCGAGCAGCGCGAGCGCCATCAGCCCCCCTGCGATCAGAACCGTCTGGCCCATCACGCCACTCTTTCAAGGCGCGACGGGTGCTGCGGGGGTCAGCTCAGTACCGCTCGGCCCGGCAGCGCGCTTGAAGCGCCGAACGTAGAGTCCACGCCATGGCCAAGGCCAGCTACGACCGGCGCGGGGCCGCCGCGGTTCTGACCATCACCCGTCCCCGGCGCCGAAACGCGGTGGACGCGGAGACGGCCGGGTTGCTGCTCGAGGGCTTCCGGCGCTTCGAGGACGACCCCGAGGCGCGGGTCCTGGTCGTCGCCGGCGAAGGGCCGGAGGCCTTCTGCGCCGGGGCCGACCTGAAGGCGGTGGCCGAGCGCGGCGCCTCGTTCGAGGGCGACGATCCGATGGCCGCCGTCGACGAGTGGCTCGACGCCCTTCCGGCGGGGCCGATGGGCTTCACCCGGCTGACCGCCTCGAAGCCGACGATCGCGGCGATCTCCGGCTGGTGTCTCGCCGGCGGGCTCGAGGTCGCGCTGTGGTGCGACCTTCGGATCGGCACGGCGAGCGCCCGGATGGGCTATCCCGAGCGCCGCTGGGGAGTCCCGCTGATCGACGGCGGCACCCAGCGCCTGCCGCTCGTCGTCGGCATGGGCCGGGCTCTGGAGCTGATCCTCACCGGCCGCATCATCGAGGCCTCCGAGGCGCATTCCTGGGGGCTTCTGAACGAGGTCGTCGGCGAGGGCTTACACCTCGCCCGCGCGCTGGAGATAGCCGAGGGCCTCGCCTCCTACCCGCAGACGACGATGCTCTCCGACCGCCGCGCCGCGATCGAGGGAGCGGCGCTGCCCCTCGATGAGGCGCTGGCGCTGGAGGCGAAGCTGGGCCGCGAGTCGGTGATCACCGGGGTCGAGGGCGCCGCGCGCTTCGCCGAGGGCGAGGGGCGCGGCGGCGAGGGCGCCGGCGTCTAGACGGTCTCGCCGCCGATCCGGAACACGGTCAGCAGCCGCTTCTCGGTCTCGCCCTCGACGGCGGCGACCACCTCGACGTGATCGGAGAGCGGAGTGCCCCGGAGCTTCGTCGCCAGCAGGTCATCCACCTGGAAGATCCCGGCGGAGTTGTTCATCGCGATCTCGATCCGCACGGCGCGCGTCTCCCCCGCCGAGATCGTGACGTCGTCGATCGCCGCGGCCGAGATCGTGTGTATTCCCATCCGACCGGACTCGACCGGAAGGCGGGAGCGACCCTGTGCCATGTCGAGCGCGTCGGCGACGCGGACCACACCCGCCTCGAGCGTGTAGGGCTCGCCCCGGCGGCGGTGGCCGATGATCGTGTGCAGCGCCTCCGAGATGACCACGGTCCGCTCCGGCTCGGAGTAGATGCCGGCGAGCAGCTCGCGCAGCTTGCCCTCGGCCAGGAACAGGCTGAAGGCCTCGTGGTCGGCGCGGTGGATCGACATGCCGATGTCGTGAAGCAACGCTCCGCAGGCGACCACCACCTCGGCGTCGCGGTCGTGCATTCCGTGATCGGCGACCAGCGCCGGCTGCACTCCGGCCTTGACCAGCAGCCGCAGCAGCCGCAGCGAGATGTTGAGCACGATCTGCACGTGGACCCACGAATGGTCGGACATGGCCAGGCGCTCCGAGGTCACCTGGGCCATGTGCCACCAGGCGAGGATCTGGGGATCCGCGTTGATCCCGTCAAGCAGCGCGTCGAGCTTTCGGTTCCCCCTCGTCGGCGCCCGCACGGCGGCGCCGGCGATCGCCTCCGCGGGCTTGCGCCCCAGCTCGCCGGGGCCGTCGGCGCCCTCCGGCCTGATCGTCTCGTCAGCCACCGGAGCAGCCTATCCGGGCCGCCGCGCTTTTCCCGCCCCCGCCGCCTCTACCGTGGCGGCCGTCGGATGGCGACTCGGCGCTCGGCGATGCCCACCTGTCCCCGAACCGGAATCGCGGTGCCCGAGTGCAGTTGTCCTCACTGCCTCACCGAGCAGATCCGGCGCTTCCGGCCGCAGCTCCTCGCCGCCGACCCGATCGGCGAGATCCACGTCACCGTGGTCTCCGCAGCCCGGCGGCGGCCCGCCCGGACTCGCTCCACCCGTTAGGTCCATAGGATCGCCGCCATGACCGGCCTGCTCTCGATCGAGCGCCGCGGGGACGTCGTCCTGCTGACGCTGCAGCGCCCCGCCAAGCGCAACGCGCTTTCGATCGAGCTGCGCGAGCAGCTCGCCGAGGCATTCGGCGTGATCTCCGACGACGGCGTGGGATGCGTGGTGCTCACCGGCGCGGGCTCCGCCTTCTGCTCGGGGATGGACACGGATCAGTTCGGCGGCGACCTCGCTCACAAGCGGCGCCTGGTCGAGACCAGCACCCTCGCCTTCGAGGCGGTGAGCAACTGCAACCGTCCCGTGGTGGCCGCCGTCAACGGCCCGGCGCTGGCGGGCGGCTTCGCGCTGGCGCTGCTGTGCGACCTGCGTGTCGCCGGCGCCGCCGCGACCTTCGGCTACCCCGAGCTTCCGCGCGGCATCCCGCCCAGCTACGCGGCCGCGCGCGCCGTGCTGCCGGCGACGGTCGCCCAGGAGCTCTGCCTGACGGGCCGGATCGTCCGCGCTCCCGAGGCCCACAAGCTCGGCATCGTTCGCGAGGTCGTGCGCGGGGATGTCGTCCCGCGGGCGATGGAGCTCGCGGCGCGGGTCGCGTCGCTGCCGCGCGAGGCGATGCTGGAGACCAAGCGCCGGACCCAGCTCGAGCGTCGCCACCTCTGGGGCTTTCTCTTCGACGAGGAGAAGCGCGTCTTCACCCGCGCACTGCTCGGCGAGCCGGCCGACGACAAGCCCGGCCCCGCCGCCTGACGGTCTTTGCCGGGTTGTTCAGACGACCGGCGAGACCAGCTCCAGGATCCGCGGCCAGATGAAGGCCTCCCAGCTGGCGGCGACGATCAGGACCGGGATCGCGAGCGCCGTGGTGGCGAAGGTCGCGGCGAGCAGCTCGTCCCATCCCTCGCGCCGGCTGGCGATTGTCCAGGCGGCGAGCGGCAGGAAGAGGGCGGTCAGCTCCGGCAGCGCGTGGGGGAGCACCGTCACGACCAGGACGGCGGGGCTGATGTCGAGCTGGTTCGAGATCGTCGCCCCGTCGGATCCGAGCACGTATGCCTGCGTCCCCAGCGAGAAGCAGGTTGCGGCGATCACCCAGGCGAAGGCGATCGGCCTCGCCTTCTCGTGGACCCACTTGGAGAGCCCCTGCCGCCTGGCGGCGGCCAGCGCGAGCGAGCTGCCGGCGATGAAGCCGGCCACGCATGCCATCGCGTGCAGGGAGAGCACGAGCGAGTTGCGAAAGAGAATCGCGGCGACGTCCATGGGACCGACCGGGACGCTGGCGACGCCGGCGAGGTAGATCGGCGTCAGGTCCGGCCGAGCGACCGACGCGATCACCCACACGCAACCCAGCAGGGCGAGGGCGACCACCGCGGCGCCGGCGACCCAGCTGCGGATCGCGGGCCATGGCCGGTCGTTCCAGCGACGCAGCGTCGCCCGCGTGTCGCTCATCCCCTGGACGAGCACGAAGTCGTTGGCGCTCACCCCTAAGTCATCGGCAGGCTTGGAGCGTGAGCTGAGCCGACCGGCTGAGACCACCGGGGTTAGGGGAATCTGTGGGCGCTATGCGACCCATAGATCCAGCAAGGGTCCGGCAGGGCGCTCACAGCGGGCCCGCTCCCTATCGCAGAGCTACCGCTTCTCGTCTCTATGAAGCCCACAGGCACCTCGAAGGGGGTGGGTCGCCTTTCGAGCCTATGCGGCGCGTTTTGCGACCCACCCCCCTTTACGCGCTCCGTATGCGCTTCCCATGCGAAGCGACCACGTCGTGGCCAGCCCCGTGCTCCCAGAGTAGAGCGGCGGATGGCGTGCTGTTGTGGCTCGCGAGCCGCCACTGGGTGCATAGCCGACTCACTCTCGGCCCCCAGCGCGACGCCAGCCGGGGCGGTGTCCCCTACCCGCAGATGGGCCAGGGACTCGATCCGGACCGCGAGTAGAGCATCGCGGCGCGCATGTCCTGCTCAGCCTCCGGCGCTGCGGCGGGATCGCCGCTGCCGCCGACCGCGGCCCAGGTGCCGGTGTCGAACTGGTACTTGCCCCGATAGGTGCCGTCGGAGGAGACGGCTGCGGGATCGCCGCCGGACTCACAGGCCGCGACCGATTCCAGGGTCGCCTGCGAGACGCCGTACTGCTCGGGCGGCGCGAAGGAAGGCTGGCGCGCCTCGCGGCGGGCCTGACGGCGCTCGCGCTGGCGCTCGAGCCGGTCCTGGTGGACCTCGATCGAGTGCTCCAGGCGCTGCTCGGGCTTGTCGAGCAGCTCGAGCTTGGCCTGCGGACCGCCACCGGCGTCGACGCCGGGAGTGCCGGCCGCCTGTGCGGGGACCGCGCCAACCCCGGCAACCGCCAGGGTCGCGATCAGCTTGCTTCTAACCAACATCGAGTGACCTCCATCAATTCCCGAGGCACGGCAGCGGGCTCACACCAATGGCCGCCCCTGAGTGCGCCACAGAGGCGCGGGACGGGGGCGGTGGGCGTTTCGCCGGCGATCGCCGGGCGTTCGGATCAGCCCCCGGCGGCTCGCCATCGAGCGCTGCGCCGACCATCGGCGCGGGCACGGAGGGGCTCCGTGTGCCAAGCCAGGGTCACAGAGCCACGCCTGTTTGTGTGTGATGGTGGTCACACTTGCAAGCATTCGCTCATATTCGGGCGGGAAAGCAAGGATCCGTGCCTGAGAGGATGCTCCCGTGAGCGAGGCCGAGCCCATGCTGAGGCT
>JBKJZF010000308.1:0-3817 GCA_046715315.1 Solirubrobacterales bacterium
GCTGGTTCTTTTGTTTTAAAGATACCGCCACCAGGCCGGTCGTGGCTATCGCCTGCGGCGTGGTGGTGACGCGCTCCGCCGAGGGCGGGGCGGTCGGCGACGACGAGGTCGAGGCGGCCTCGATCGAGCTGGCCCGCGCGGGGGCGGCGGCGCTCGCCTCCTCGCCTGCTCCGGAGGCCGATCAGCCCCCGGCTTCGGGGACCTCGAGGCTGCCCTGATCGGAGGAGACCGTGGGCGCGTCGGAGACCTGGCGGCGCAGGCCGGTGAGCTCGCCGGCGAGATCGTCGAGGCGATCCTCGATCTCCTCCAGGCGCCCGGAGAGCGACCGCAGGCGCCGCTCGAGGCGCTCGACGTCGGCCGCCGCGGGCACGCCGACGGCGCTCATCGCGCTTCGCTGCGCTTGCGCGGCGCGCTCGCCGGCCCCCAGCGCTCGCGACAGCGCCTGGCTGAAAACTGGGTTGTCGAGCAGCGCCTGCGCGAGATCGCCCAGCGCCTCCTCGCTCTTGGCCCTGATTCCGCTGCGATCCTCTGACTCGCTCACCGGGCCTCCCTCAGGCGTCGTTGCTGCAGATTCCGGCCAGCCTAGCCCGGGATCGCGAAACCTTCAAGAAGTCGGTCCTTGCTGCCGATTGTTTGGTGAGGGTTAAGTCAGGCGTCGTCAGCCGCTTCGATCCGACCGATTGAAGTACGGTTTCGATGCTGGCAGAACGTTTGCAAACCACGAGGGGACCAAGTAGCGTTTTCCAGGTTCGGGCGAGTTCTCCAACCGGCACAACGATGAAGAGTCGGCAGGGACGTTGCGCCCACACAGGGTTTTAAGGATGAGAAGGCATTTTCTGCTCACGATTGCGCTCGCCATATTTGGCGTGCTTGTGCTTGCGGCAACCGCGGGCGCCAAGCGCCAGGGCGCCGACCTGCTCGACACCTCCAGCGCCGGCGTCGAGGTCAACCTCCCCGGCGGCCAGGACCTCCCTGCCCTCGAAGATCTTCCTCAGTGCTCGAACGAGATCGACGACGACGAGGACGGCAAGACCGACGACGCCGACGACGAGTGCGACGGCCCCCTCGACGACTCCGAGAAGCAGCCCGGCCTGCAGCCCGTCTCCGATGACCCGCCGATCACCGGCGGCGGCGAGGAGCCTCCGGCAGACGACGGCGACGACCCCGGCGGCGACGGCTCCGGTGGCCGCGGCGGCGGCACCGACGGCGGCAACGGTGAACATGGCGACGGCGGCCACGGTGGTGGCGACCACGCCGACCACGGCCACGGCGGCGGCGGAGGCGGTTCCGGGCCACCGGCCGAGACCCCCGACCGCAATGCGGACGGCTCGCCCACCGATGCCAACCCCGGCCTCACGATCGCCGACTTCGGCTCGGCGCCGATCGGAGTCCCCAACTTCGTCATCGACCAGTTCACGATCCCGCCCTTCCTGCTGCCGATCTACCAGGCCTGCGGGACCCAGTACGGAATCCCCTGGCAGGTCCTCGCCTCGATCAACCGCATCGAGACGGCCTTCGGCACCAACCTCAACGTCTCCACCGCCGGAGCGCTGGGCTGGATGCAGTTCATGCCCGCCACCTGGAAGACCTACGGCGTCGACGCCAACGACGACGGCCGCAAGGACCCCTACAACCCGGTCGACGCGATCTGCGCCGCCGCCCGCTATCTCAACGCCGCCGGCGGCGAGCAGGACCTGCGCACCGCGATCTTCGCCTACAACCACGCCGACTGGTACGTCGACGAGGTCCTGCTCTACGCCCGTCAGTACGGCCGCCTCCCCGACGACCTGGTCGGCTCGCTGACCGGCCTCACCGAGGGCGCGCACTTCCCGGTCGCCGCCGACTCGCGCTACGCCGACGACATCTCCGAGCGCGACGCCGCCCAGCGATCGAAGCCCGGGCAGAAGAGCATCGGCAACGCCGCTGACGTGATCTCAAGCTCACCTACACGTCGAGGGATCAACATCTACTCGACCAAGGACGCTCCGGTGGTCGCCGTCAACGATGGAGTGATCAAGCGGATCGGCAAGTCGCACAAGCTCGGCAGCTTCGTCGTCCTCGAGGACACCTACGGCAACCGCTACACCTACGCCGGGCTCGGCCGCGTCTCCGAGGCCTACCCGGTCCCGAAGCAGCGCCAGCTGACCGACGCCGACTTCGAGATCGTCTCCCGTGGCGACGACGCCAAGCCCGGGACCCCTGCCAGCGAGACGTCCGAGGACGCTTCCAAGCGGGCGCGGGTCTCCGCCGGCGGAGAGGCCTCCGATGACGCCGGACCGGTCAACACCGAGGACCTGCGCGAGCGCCTCTACGCCTATCCGGAGCGCCCGGAGAACGTCGGCCGTGCCGACATCACCGGTCAGCTCGACACCCTGCTGGCGTCGCGCTTCCCCGGGTATGAGAGCTTCAAGGCCTACCTCGGCGGAATGCTCGAGTTCGACCGCGAGACGATGGAGCTGCGCCCCCTGCGCGAGGGCTCGAAGGTCGTCGGCGGCACCGTCCTCGGCCGCGTCGGCAAGACCGGCGAGCTCGCGCCCCACGTCAACTTCTCGATCCAGCCCGCCGGCCGCGGCGCGCCGAAGATCGACCCGAAGCCGATCCTCGACGGCTGGAAGCTGCTGGAGGCGACCGCGATCTATCGCGCCGCCGGCAAGGACCCGTTCCAGGGCAACACCGCCAGCATCGGCCAGATCCTGCTGATGTCGAAGGAGCAGCTCGAGCGCCGCGTCCTCTCCGACCCCCGCCTCGAGATCTACGAGTGCGGCCGCCAGGACGTGCAGACTGGTCAGATCGACCGTCGCGTGCTGGCGATGCTCTCCTACCTCGTCGAGCGCGGCTACCGCCTGACGATCACCTCGCTGACGTGCGGCCACTCCGTGCTCACCTCCTCCGGCTACGTCAGCCAGCACTCGATCGGCAGCGCCGTCGACATCGCGATGATCAACGGCCAGCCGATCCTCGGCAATCAGGGGGCCGGCACCCTCGCCGAGTCGCTCGTCCGCGACGTGCTCGAGCTGCAGGGCAACATGGAGCCCGACCAGGTGATCTCGCTGATGGACTTCGGTGGCCCGAGCTTCTCAATGGGCGACCACGACGACCACGTGCACGTCGGCTACGCCCCGCTCAACGGTGCCAGCAGCGATCCCGACAAGCAGTTCGTCGAGGTTCTCAAGCCCGACCAGTGGAAGCGCCTGATCGGTCGCCTCTCCGAGATCGACAACCCGAAGGTGGCCACCTCGCCCTCGCGCTACTCGCTCCTTTCGAACAAGGGCAAGCACTCCAAGCGCGCATCCAGGGCGCACGTCGGCGAGTAGCCTCGCCCCCATAGCCGCCAACCTCCTCCCCTTCGTCCAGTTCGACTTCGCCGGCAGGCTCGGTCCCGAGGACGGCCGCTACCTGGTGCGCTCGCCCGCCGGCGAGGCCGAGCACGTGCTCGGCGTCAGCGGCCTCACCGGGCCCGCCGCCGGGTTCCGCCGGGGCCGTCGCCGCAGGGGGCGCGCGGCGCGCTCGGACCCGGAGGCCGCGGCGCCGGAGCTGCCGGTCACGAGGATGACGGTGATCCGCCCGGGGCCGTTCGACGGCGCCGACGACGCCGAGGCCTGGCTGGGCCGGGTCGAGGCGAGCGAGCAGGAGCGAGCGGAGCTGGTGGCCGAGGCGATCGGGATCGTCAACCGGGCGCTGCACGCGCACGCGGTCGTCGCCCAGGACCCGCACGGCGGCGGCGTCTCGGCGCAGGCCGCCACGGCGACGCGGATCGGCTGGGGTGGCGGCGACGAGCTCGCCGACGGCCGCTACGCGGAGGCGATCGACGTCGAGC
>JBKJZF010000309.1:0-9220 GCA_046715315.1 Solirubrobacterales bacterium
GAGTTGGGCTGGGAGCCCGCCGTGTCCTTCGGCGAGGGAATCGAGCGGACCGTCTCCTGGTACCGCGACAACGAGGCCTGGTGGGGCCCGATCCGCTCCGGCGAGTACCGCTCCTACTACGAGCGCCAGTACGGGCGCGCCCTCGGCTGAGGGGTGGAAGACCGCCGGCCGGGGATGCCCGGCCGGCTGCGTAGACTCAATGGGTTGGCCACCCGTTCAAGACAGAGTGCAGAGTCACCCCTGACGCCGTTCTCCGAGCCGGTCAGGCGCTGGTTCGAGGCCTCCTTCGAGGCTCCCACGCCGGCCCAGGCGCAGGGCTGGCCGTTGATCACCTCGGGTGCGAACACGCTGATCTCCGCGCCCACCGGATCGGGCAAGACCCTGGCGGCCTTCCTCTGGGGCATCGACACCCTCTCGCGGGAGCCCGAGCGCCTCGGCGAGGGGGGTCAAGCTCGTCTATGTATCGCCACTCAAGGCGCTCTCCTATGACATCGAGCGCAATCTGAGGGCACCGCTGAGGTCGATCGGGGCGCCGATTTCCGTCGGTCTTCGCACCGGCGACACGCCCCAGCGCGAACGCCAGGCGATGCGCCGCAAGCCGCCGGACATCCTGATCACCACCCCCGAGTCGCTCTACCTGATGATCACCTCGGGCGCGCGCGAGATCCTCACCGGCGTCGAGGCCGTGATCGTCGACGAGATCCACGCCGTCGCCCAGTCCAAGCGCGGCGCCCACCTCGCGCTGACGCTGGAAAGACTCGACCACCTCGTCCGAACCAACCATGAGGGCGAGGGGTCCTCCGGAGGTATCCAGAGGATCGGCCTCTCCGCGACCCAGCGCCCGCTCGAGCGCATCGGCGGCTTCCTCGTCGGCCCCAAGCGCGAGGTCGAGCTCGTCGACGCCGGACGCACCAAGGCTCTCGACCTGAAGATCCACGTCCCGGTGGACGACATGTCCGACCCCGGCGCCTCCGCGGACACTTCGTCGCCGCCCGGCGCGGATCCCGTCGAGAGCCTCGAGGGGCGCTCCAACTCCCGCTCGATCTGGCCTGCGATCTACCCCGAGCTGCTGCGCCTGGTTCAGGAGCACAACTCGACGATCATCTTCGTCAACAACCGCCGCGCCGCCGAGCGCCTCGCCAAGCGCCTTAACGAGCTGGCGAACGACCAACCCGAGCAGGAACTGCCGGCAACGGAACACGCGGGCACCCCCTCACCGACGCCACCCGCGGATGGAGCGCTTGTGGAGATCGCCCGTGCGCACCATGGCTCGTTGGCTCATGAGGAGAGGCAGGTCGTGGAGGAGATGCTGAAGTCGGGGCAGCTGCCCTGCCTGGTCGCGACATCGTCGCTGGAGCTGGGGATCGACATGGGCGCCGTCGACCTGGTGATCCAGGTCGAGTCGCCGAAGTCGGTCACCCGCGGCCTGCAGCGGGTCGGCCGCGCCGGGCACACCCTTGGCGAGGTCTCGAAGGGGCGGATCTTCCCCAAGTTCCGCGCCGACCTGCTCGAGTGCGCCGTCGTCGCCAAGCGAATGCGCTCCGGCGAGATCGAGGAGACGGTGATCCCGCAGAACCCGCTCGACGTGCTCGCGCAGCACCTGGTCTCGATGGTCGCCGACGAGGAGTGGACCGTGGACGAGATCGAGCGCGTGGTCACCGCCACGGAGTCCTTCCGCGAGCTCGGTCGCGAACAGCTCTTCAACGTCCTCGACATGCTCGACGGGCGTTATCCCTCCGAGCGCTTCGCCGAGCTTCGCCCGAGGATCGCCTGGGATCGCACCGCCGGCACCGTCCGGGGCCGCAAGGGCGCGCGCCAGCTGGCGGTGACCAACGCCGGGACGATCCCCGACCGCGGCCTCTACGGGGTCCACCTTGCAGACGGCCGCCGCGTCGGCGAGCTCGACGAGGAGATGGTCTACGAGGCGCGCCCGGGCCAGACCTTCCTCCTGGGGGCGACCACCTGGCGGATCGAGGAGATCACCCGCGACCGGGTGATCGTCACCCCGGCGCCGGGGGTTCCTGGCGCCGTCCCATTCTGGCGCGGCGACAGCGTCGGCCGCCCGGCGGAGCTCGGCCGGGCGATCGGCGAGTTCGCCCGTGAGGCGGTCGATGCCAAGCCCGAGCAGCTGGCCTCCGACTACGACCTCGACCGCCTGGCGGCGGAGAACCTGGTCGCCTATCTGCGCGAACAGCAGGCCGCCACCCGCGTCGTCCCCTCCGATCAGTCGATCGTCGTCGAGCGCTTCCGCGACGAGATCGGCGACTGGCGCCTGTGCGTTCTCTCCCCCTTCGGCGGGCGCGTCCACGCGGCCTGGGGGCTGGCGCTCTCGGCGAAGATCCGCTCCGAACAGGGCCTGGAGGCGGACGCGATCTGGTCGGACGACGGGATCGTCGTCCACCTCCCCGACGCCGACGAGGCGCCGGCGGCGGAGATGGTCATGATCGAGGCCGACGAGGTCGAGGACCTGGTCGTCAGCGAGCTCGGGGGCTCCGCCCTGTTCGGCGCCCGCTTCCGCGAGAACGCCGCCCGCTCGCTGCTGATCCCCCGCGCCTATCCGGGCAAGCGCACCCCGCTGTGGCAGCAACGCCTGCGGGCACAGAACCTGCTCGAGGTCGCCAAGGACTTCCCCCGCTTCCCGGTGATCCTCGAGACCTACCGCGAGTGCCTTCGGGACGTCCTCGACCTGCCCTCGCTCCAGGAGCTGCTGCGCGACCTGCATTCGCGCAAGGTCTCGCTGGTCGAGGTCGAGACGCCGACGGCCTCGCCCTTCGCCTCGTCGCTGCTCTTCGACTACGTCGCCACCTACATGTACGAGGGCGACACCCCCAACGCCGAGCGCCGCGCCGCGGCCCTGGCGCTGGACCGCGACCTGCTGCGCGAGCTGCTGGGCCAGGAGGAGCTGCGCGAGCTGATCGACCCCGAGGCGCTGGTCGACGTCGAGGCGTCGCTTCAGCACCTGACCGAGCACGCCCGTGCCTCCGACCGCGACGCGCTCCAGCAGGTGTTGCGGCGGCTCGGCGACCTGACCGCCGAGGAGTGCGAGGCGCGGGTCGCCGAGGGCTACTCGGCGGCGTCGATGCTGGAGAAGCTCGCCGCCGAGCGCCGCGTCGCCAGGGTGCGGATCGCCGGCTCAGAGCGCTTGATCGCCGGCGAGGACGCCGGCCTGTACCGCGATGCCCTCGGGGTGCCGCCGCCCGGCGGCCTGCCCGAGTCCTTCCTCGAGGACATGCCCGACGCGATGCTGGCGCTGGTGCGGCGTTACGCGCGCACCCACGGCCCGTTTCCCACCGCGCAGCTGGCGTCGCGTTACAGGGTCGATCCGCTGCCGGCGCTGCGAGAGCTGGAGCGCTCCGGCGCGTTGGTCCGGGGGGAGCTGCTGCCCGGCGGGACCGAGCGCGAGTGGTGCGATGCCGACGTCCTGCGCCGGGTGCGGCGCGCCAGCCTGGCCCATCTGCGCTCCGAGGCCGAGGCCGTGGACCGCCGCGAGCTGGCGCGCTTCCTGCCGAGCTGGCAGAACGTCGATGCCCATCGCCCGGCCGGCGCCGGCCCCGACCGCCTGCGCGAGGCGCTGGTCTCGCTCCAGGGCGTCGCCCTGACGCCGGAGGTGTGGGAGCGCGACGTCCTTCCCCGCCGCCTCGGCGCGTACAGCCAATCGTGGCTGGACGAGCTCTGCACCGGCGGCGAGCTGGTCTGGATCGGCGGCGGCCCGCTGGGGCGCTCGGGCCGGGTGGCCCTCTACTTCCGCGAGGACGTGCGGCTGGCGGGGCCGCCTCCCGCCAACGCCAAGCTCGAGCCTCCGGAGGGCGCCGTCCACGATGCGATCCGCGAGCGGCTGGGCGCCGGCCCGAGCTTCTGGCTCGACCTGGTCGCAGAGCTCGAGCACTCGCCCGAGGAGCTTGGGGAGGCGCTCTGGGATCTCGCCTGGGCAGGCGAGGCGACCAACGATGCCTTCGCGCCGCTGCGCGCCCGCCGGCTGACGGCTGTGCAGCGCCGCAACCGCGGCGGCCGCCGCTTCGCCACGCGACGCGGAGGCGCCGCGCAGACGGTCCAGGGCCGCTGGTCGCTGACCGCCGCGCTGTTCGAGGGGGCTCCCGCGGCGGGCCCCCGTCTGCGCGCCCAGGCGGAGCTGATGCTCGAGCGCTACGGCATCGTCACCCGCGAGAGCGTGCTCGCCGAGGGGGTGCCGGGCGGCTTCTCGGCGCTCTACGGCGAGCTCTCCAACCTGGAGATGCTGGGCACCTCGCGGCGCGGCTACTTCGTCGAGGGCCTCGGCGGCGCCCAGTTCGCCCTGGCCGGGGCGGTCGAGCGGATGCGGGGGCTGCCGCTCGCCGACGGCCGCTACCTGGTGCTCGCCGCGACCGACCCCGCCAACCCCTACGGTGCGGCGCTGCCGTGGCCGAAGCGCGAGCGCGACGGCGAGGGCTCACGCCCCGGGGGTCGGCGCCCCTCGCGCACCGCGGGCGCCTACCTGCTGATGCGCGACGGTGAGCCCCTGGTCTACGTCGAGCGCGGCGGCCGCGGCATCCTTCGCCTGCGCCCGCTCGAGGGCTCAGAGCTTGCCGAGGCGATCGCCGAGCTGGTCGCGGCGGCGCGCGACGGGGTCGTCCCCAAGCTGGGGATCGAGCGGGTCGACGGCGAGGCCGTGATCGGCTCCGGCCTGGAGGAGACGCTGATCGCCGCCGGGTTCAGCCGCCAGCCCCGGCGACTGGTGGCGTCGGCGTAGGATCTCCGCGTGAGCGCCGATAACGTCGAGCTGCTCGGCCGGGTGCCGCTGTTTGAGGAGCTGTCACCCGCCGAGCTGGAGCCGATCGCCGATGTCGCGGTCCCGCGTTCGTTTCCGCGAGGGGTGCGGGTGTTTCACGAGGGCGACAACTCGGATGCCTGCTACATCGTGCGCAGTGGCGACCTGCGGGTCACGCGCGAGCACTCCGACGGCCGGGCGATCGCCCTGGCGACCCTCGCCGCCGGCGACATCTTCGGCGAGCTGGCGATGCTCGACGGCGAGGCGCGCTCGGCCAGCGTCGAGACGCTCTCCGACGCCGAGCTTCTGGCCCTGCCGGCGATCGACATGCGCCGGACGCTGGCCGAGCACCCGGCGATCTCGGTGAAGCTGATCGTGGCGCTGACGCGGCGCCTGCGCGAGGCCAACGAGCGCGTCTTGAGGCAGTCGTTTCAGACCGTGCCGAGCAGGGTGGCGGGGGTGCTCGCCCAGCTGATCGCCGAGGACGTCGACCTCGACGGCCGCGAGGGCGTCACCGTTCGCATGACCCAGGCCGATCTCGCCCAGCTCGCCGGCACCTCGCGCGAGAGCGTCAGCCGCTTTCTCGCCACGCTCGAGCGCGCCGGCGTGGTCCTGGTCGGCCGCGGCCGCGTCACCGTGGTCGAGCCGCGGCGGCTGCGGAACTACATCTTCTGAGGCCGGCGGGATTCGCCGTGGCTCGCAGCCCCGACTACATGGCTCAGCGGGCTCGCATGGTCGAGCGCCAGCTCCGCCGGAGGGGTATCTCCGACCCCCGGGTGCTGGCGGCGATGGGCGAGGTCCCTCGAGAGCTGTTCGTCCCCGAGCCCGACCGCCGGCGCGCCTACGCCGATGGCGCCCTGGCGATCGGCTTCGAGCAGACGATCTCCCAGCCCTGGATCGTCGCGGCGATCTGCCAGGCGCTCGAGCTGAGCGGCTCCGAGCGCGTGCTCGAGATCGGCACCGGATCGGGCTATTCGGCCTGCGTCCTCGCGCGGCTGGCGGGGGAAGTGCTGACGGTCGAGCGCATCGGTGAGCTGGCCCGGGCCGCGCAGGCGCTGGTCAGCGTGCACGGGGCGGGCAAGGTCGAGGTGATCGAGGGCGACGGCAGCGCCGGAGTGGACGGACGCGGCCCGTTCGACGCGATCGCGGTGCACGCCACGGCCCCGGCGCCGCCCCGCAGCCTGCTCGCCCAGCTCGCGCCGGGCGGGCGCCTGGTGGTCCCGATCGCGGCCGAGAGCGCCGACATGCTCACCGCCTTCCTGCGCCGGGCGTCGGGGGTGGAGGGGGCGGGGTCGTTCGAGCGCCGAGTGATCGCGCCCGCCCGGTTCGTCCCCCTGATCGGCAGCGAGGGCTTCTCCTGATCGCGTAGGCTGGCGACGGATGACCGGCGGCCTCTACGCCCTCAACTTCTTCTCGCCCGCGTTCGTCGATCAGCTTCGGCGCGGACGCAAGTCGGCGACCATCCGCCTCGGCGACAAGTCCCGCAAATACCAGCCCGGCCACGTCGTCTGGATCACCGTCGGCTACCAGCATTCGCCGCGGGAGAAGATCTTCGCCGCGGTGATCGACGATGTCGAGGTCAAGCGGGCCCGCGAGCTCTCGCCTCGGGACATCGAGCACGACAACCCCGAGTTCCGCCGCCTTGATGAGACGATCAGCTTCCTCGAGCAGATCTACGGCCGCGAGGTCTCGACCGAGGACACGGTCACGGTGGTCCGGTTCTCGCAGATCGTCGAGCCCGCCGGCCCGCGCTTCGGCAACGGCGAGACCCCGTCCCGGAACTAGATGCTCGCCGGGCCGAGGCGGGGCCCGGTGGCCCAGGGCGGCCAAGCTCGTAAGATGCGGTGCCGGTGGACCGCTCGCGAAACCCTCTGGCGAGGCGCGCCGTCGCCATCGTCTGCGCGGGCACCCTGATCGGCGTGGTCGCCGCCGGCTGCGCGGCCGCGCCGGGGGCCGTGGCCCCGCCCAGCCGCCCCAGCCTCGGCGGGGACCAGCCGAACATCGTCGTCGTCATGACCGACGACCAGAGCCTGCATTCGTTCACGCGGGAGGCGATGCCCGAGACCTTCCGCCTGCTCGTCGACGGGGGCGTTCGCTTCACCAACGCGGTCGTCAGCCCCCCGATCTGCTGCCCGAGCCGCGCCGGGTTCCTCACCGGCCAGTACCCCCACAACCACGGCATCTTCGCCAACAACCCCGGGTATCCGGACCTGCGTCAGCCCGACAGGGTGCTGCCCGCGTGGATGCAGGCCGCCGGCTATCGCACCGACTTCGTCGGCAAGTACCTCAACCGCACGGTCTCGGAGCTCGGTGGCGAGCCCGCGCCCGGGTGGGACCACTTCTTCGTCCTCGAGCACCTCCAGTACTTCGGCGAGTCCGCCTACGACGACGGTGAGCGGGTCAAGCTGGGGGCCGACACCTTCACCCCGCAGGCGCTCAACGACCTGGCGGTCGAGGCCGTCGAGTCGGCCGCGGGCGAGGATCCGTTCTTCCTCTGGCTGGCGACGACGTCGCCGCATTACCGCCACGACGAGACGTCGGTGTGCCCCGGGAGGTCGCCGAAGGCGGCTTCGGCGGCGGACCACAGGCTGTTCCGCAACGCCCGGCTGCCGCGCTCACCGTCGTTCAACGAGGCCGACGTGTCCGACAAGCCGAGCTCGATGCGCAAGCACCCCCTGGACCACCAGGACGTTCGCGAGATCGAGCGCGGCTTTCGCTGCACCCTCGCCTCCCTGCAGGAGGTCGACCGCGGCGTCGCTCGGCTCTGGGATGCGCTCGAAGCCACCGGGGAAGCGGACGACACGGTGTTCGTGTTCACCTCCGACAACGGGCTGTTCTTCGGCGAGCACCGGCTCTCGCCGAGCAAGGGGCGCGCCTACGAGGAGGCGATCCGGGTCCCCCTGGCGATCCGCCTTCCAGCGGGGCCCGCGTCGAACAAGCGCGAGGAGACGGTGGACGAGGTCGTCTCCAATCAGGACCTGACGGCGACCCTGCTCGCTCTCGCGGGAGCCCAGCCGTGCGTGCCCGGGGTGGGATGCCGAACGCTCGACGGGGCCTCGGCGGCCGGCCTGCTCGAGGGCGACGCCGCCTCCTGGCCCCGCGACCACGGGATCCTGCTCGAGCAGGGCACCGACGGCTGCAACTACGCCGCGATCCGCACCCAGGACTACCTCTTCAACCAGCTGCTGCGGCCGGGCAAGGACGGCTGCGAGGAGATCGGGCGAGAGCTGTACGACCTGCGTCGCGACCCGCTCGAGCTCCACAACAAGGTCCACGACAGCCGAGCCGACCGCGAGCTGCGCAAGCGGCTGAACGCGCTTCGCCATTGTTCCGGCCGCCAGGGGCCCAGCGCCTGCGAGTAGGCCACCAGATCTAAGCCATCGTGACTTAGATCCGATTGACTTATCAGCGCAGCCCACTAGAATCAAAGCACCGCTGGCACTCTCATCTGTAGAGTGCCAAGCCCGCCACCGGCGGGTGGGCGTGCGAAGTACGGACGCCGCGGCAAACTTTCAAGCCAAGTACCTACGGAGGTAATACAGATGAACCTGAAGCCACTGGGCGACAGGCTGATCGTCAAGGCGATCGAGGAGGAGGAGGCGACTGCCAGCGGCATCGTCCTTCCCGAAACTGCCAAGGAGAAGCCCCAGAAGGGCACGGTCGTCGCTGTCGGCGACGGAAATTGGGACGAGGATGGCGAGAAGCGCATCCCCCTCGACGTCGCCGAGGGCGACGAGGTCCTGTACTCGAAGTACGGGGGCACCGAGGTGAAGATCGACGGAGACGACTTGCTCGTCCTGCGCGAATCCGACGTCCTCGCGAAGGTCGTTTAGCGGCCCGCACTCAAAGGAGGAACTGAAATGGCTCACAAGGAGCTGAAGTACGACGCGGAAGCGCGGGCCGCATTGCAGGCCGGCGTCGACGGCGTCGCCAACGCGGTCAAGGTCACCCTTGGCCCCCAGGGGCGTTACGTCGTCCTCGACAAGAAGTTCGGCGCGCCCACGATCACCAACGACGGCGTCACGATCGCTCGCGAGATCGAGCTCGAGGACGTCTTCGAGAACCAGGGCGCCCAGCTCGTCCGCGAGGTCGCCACGGCGACCAACGACGTCGCCGGAGACGGCACCACGACGGCGACCCTGCTGGCGCAGACAATCGTCCGTCACGGCCTCAAGAACGTGGCCGCCGGCGCCAACCCGCTGGCCCTGCGCCGCGGCATCGAGAGCGCGGTCGACCAAGTGGTCGACGATCTCCGCGACAAGCAGTCGAAGGAGATCGAGGGCAAGGAGCAGATCGCCCGCGTCGCCGCCATCTCGGCGGCCGACGAGGAGATCGGGAACATCATCGCCGACGCGATCGAGAAGGTCGGCAAGGACGGCGTGGTGAACGTCGAGGAGGGCCAGACCTTCGGGATGGAGCTCGAGTTCACCGAGGGGATGCAGTTCGACAAGGGCTACATCTCGCCGTACATGGTCA
>JBKJZF010000310.1:0-2982 GCA_046715315.1 Solirubrobacterales bacterium
CCCTTGGCGAGTGCCATCTTTGCCTCCAGCGAGAGCGCACCGAAGCTCATCCCGGTGATGTAGACGGGGATGTCCAGCTCCAGCGGGTTGCGCGCGAAGAGGCTGCCCAGCACCGTCTTGGTGTCGCACTTCTCGCGGTAGCCCTCGATCACGAACCGCGTCAGCGTGCCCGGCAGGAAGGTCAGATCGTCCCAGCCGGGGAGCTTCTTGAACATCGAGAAGCCGCGCATCCGGTAGCGGCCCAGCTCGGCCTTCATGTGGATGTCGTTGATGACCTCCGGGGTGAAGATCGGGCTGCGGCCCAGCACGGCGCGGGCGTCGGGGGCGTTGTCGTCGGCCATCGCGATCCCTCTCAGAGCACCAGCTTGCGCTCGCTGGGCTCGAG
This sequence comes from Solirubrobacterales bacterium, assembly GCA_046715315.1. Lineage (GTDB taxonomy): Bacteria > Actinomycetota > Thermoleophilia > Solirubrobacterales > 70-9 > JBDTSW01. The sequence continues at coordinate 386 of JBKJZF010000310.1, forward strand.
CATGTCGTAGTTGTAGAGCTTCTTCCCGCAGACGAACTTGCGCAGCTCTCCAGGCTTGCCCAGCTCGTGGTTGGCGAACTTGCGCTCAACCAGCTCGGTGTCGGCGTCGGTCCACTCCCCCTCCACGCAGTCGATGCCGAGCGCGGCGATCTCGCCGCCGACGTAGATCGTGCCGTCGTACATCGAGTCGCCCAGCCCCGGTCCGACGTCGCCGCAGATGATCTGGCGGCCGCGCTGCATCATGAAGCCGGTCATCGAGGCGGCGTTGCCGAGGACAACGATCGTGCTGCCCTTCTGGTCGATGCCGGTGCGCGCGCCGACGTCGCCCTTGACGACGAGGTCGCCGCCGCGAAGCGCGGCGCCGGCCAGCGAGCCGGCGTTGGCCTCGACCACGACCACCCCCGACATCATGTTCTCGGCCACCGACCAGCCGACCCGTCCGGTGATCACGACCTCGGGGCCGTCGATCAGGCCGCAGCCGAAGTAACCCAGGCTGCCCTCGAAGCGGATCCGGCAGCGAGCGAGGATGGCGACGCCCAGCGAGTGCCGCGCGCTCGGGCCGAGGACCGTCACCTCGGTGACCCCCTGCTCGTAGATCAACCAGCGCAGCTCGGCGTTGATCTTGCGCGTGGTCAGCTCGCTGGCGTCGAGCACGGCGCTCTCGCCGTCGATCTTCGAGGTCTTGGGGATGGCGTCGTCGAGCTCGACGAGCCCGCGCTCGTCCATCCGCGCCGTGGCCTTCTCGCTCACCTGTTCCAAACGCGCACCTCGCCCTCGTAGGGGTCGTGGGTCTCGATCTCGCGGTCGAGAACCTGGCGGATCGCGATCTCCTCGGAGGCTAGCGCCACCAGGTCGTCGTCCTCGTAGAGCACCAGCGGCTTGGCGCCCAGCTCGTCCTTGGCGAGCCCGAGGGAGTCCTCGGTGACGCAGATGTAGGTGAAGACCCCGTCGAGGTCGGAGAGGCTCTGGCGCATGGCGTCGGCGAGCGAGCGGCCCGCGCTCATCTGCTCGGCGAGGTAGACGGCGATGATCTCCGAGTCACACTCGGACTGGAAGCGGTGGCCGGAGCGCTGCAGCCGCCGGCGCCAGTAGTGGAAGTTCGTCAGCTGGCCGTTGTGGACGACAGCCACGTCGGGGAACGGGTAGGCCCAGTAGGGGTGTGCGTTGGCGATGTCGACGTCGGACTCGGTCGCCATGCGCGCGTGGCCGATGGCGTGGGTGCCCACGAACTCGCCGAGCCCGTACTGCTCCGAGACCGTCTCGGCGTCGCCGAGATCCTTGATGATCTCCAGCGAGCGCCCCAGCGACAGCACCTCCGTGTGGCGCACCCGCTCGACCCCGTCGACGAGCAGCTTCAGGTCGCCGTCGAAGCCGAAGCTGATGGTCATCGTCCGGGGGGTGCTCTTCACCTCCTCGACCCGGGCGCCCGCCGCCCGCAGGCGCGCCTCGATCTGACTGCGCTGGCGCTGCACGGGACGGGCAAGCTCGGGGTCGTCGTCGCGCGCCTCGCTCACCTTGATGTGCATGACGAAGGTGTCGCCGGCGCCGCGGTAGAGCGCGTAGCCGGTCGAGTCGGGCCCCCGGTGCTTCATCGCCTGGAGCATCTGGGTCATGTCGCGGCCGACCTCGTGGTCGCCGGCGCCGTTGCGGTAGATGATTCCCGCGATCCCGCACACGGTCTAGCTCGACCCCGCGGTCATGGCAGGACGTGGAGGTACTGCTCGCGATCCCAGTCGGTCACGGCTGCGAGGTAGCGCTCCCACTCGTCGCGCTTGTAGTGCATGAAGACGTCGTAGAGGCGGCCCGGCATCGCGCTCCGCACCACCTCGTCGGCCTCGAGCGCCTCCAGCGCCGCGCCTAGATGGTCGGGCACCCGCTCGAACTCCGCGCCCTCGGCCAGCAGGTCGTAGGTGTTGGCCTGCTGGGGCGGGCCCGGGTCGAGCTCGCGGCGGACGCCGTCGAGGCCGGCCGTGAGCAGCGCGGCCTGGGTCAGGTAGGGGTTGCAGGCGGAGTCCACCCCGCGGAACTCGAACCGGCCGCCGCTCGCGACCCGGACCGTGCAGGTGCGGTTCTGCCAGCCGTAGTTGCGGTACACCGGCGCCCAGAAGCCGAGGTCCCACATCCGCTTGTAGGAGTTCACGGTCGGCGAGCCGACGCAGACGAGCGCCTTGAAGTGGTCGAGGATCCCGCCCATGAACCGCTGACCGATCTCGGACAGCTGGGCCGGCCCCTCGGGGTCATGGAAGACGTTGTTCCCCTGCTCGTCCACGAGCGTGAAGTGGTGGTGGTGGCCGTTCGCAGACACGCCCGTGAAGGGCTTCGGCATGAACGAGGCGTGGAGGTCGTGCTTGCGGCCGACGGCCGCGCAGACCTGGCGGTAGGTGCTGATGTTGTCGGCGGTGCGCAGCGCGCGATCGAAGCGGAAGTTGAGCTCGAGCTGGCCCGGGGCGTCCTCGTGGTCGCCGTAGCTCATGTCGAGCCCCATCGCCTTGCCGTAGGCGACGACGTCGAGGATCACCGACTGCAGCTGCTCGAACTGGTTGATGTGGTAGCACCAGGGCTTGGTCGCGCCCTCGAGCGGCGCATCCGGGTCATCC
>JBKJZF010000311.1:0-2891 GCA_046715315.1 Solirubrobacterales bacterium
GATCGACACCACCGGGCTCGACGTCGGCGAGGTCGTCGAGCGGGTCGCCGCGCTGGCCCGGGATCGCGGCCTGGCATGAGTCGCCGCCTCCCGGAGATCGCCGTCGTCGGCTTCCCCAACGTGGGCAAGTCGACGCTGGTCAACCGCCTCGCAGGAGGGCGTGAAGCCGTCGTCCATCGCGAGGCCGGCGTCACCCGTGACCGCAAGGCGCTTCGCTGCGAGTGGAACGGGGTCTCCTTCAGGCTGGTCGACACGGGCGGGGTCGACCTGGCGGCCGACGACTCGCTCTCGCGCGAGGTCCAGCGCCAGGCGCGCGAGGCGATCGCCGACGCCGACGCGGTCGTGCTCGTGCTCGACGCACGAGCCGGCCTCGGCCCGGGTGACACCGAGGTCGCCGACATCCTTCGCCGCTCACGGCGACCCGTGGTGGTGGTCGCCAACAAGGTCGACCGTCCCGACGACGAGGCGCTCACCGCCGAGTTCCATCGCCTCGGCCTCGGCGCCCCCGAGCCCATCTCCGCCGCCCACGGCACCGGCACCGGCGACCTCCTCGACAAGCTCGCGGCTCTAGCCAAGGAGGCTCGGGCCGACGAGGGCTCGGGTGGGGCTAGCGGCGAAGCCGCGGGTCACGCGGCTGACCCTGCCGCCCCGGTGGCGTCGCAACCCGCCGACACCGGACGCGAAGCGGAGGATGTCGGCGGAGTTATTCAGGACGAAGTCCGCATCGCGGTTATCGGCCGGCCCAATGTCGGCAAGTCCTCGCTGGTCAACCGCTGGCTCGGAAATGAGCGGGTGATCGTCTCGGAGCGGGCGGGGACGACCCGCGACGCGATCGACACCGAGCTCTTCTTCGACGGGCGGGACCTGGTCCTGATCGACACCGCCGGGCTGCGCCGGCGCAGCAAGGTCGCCGGCACGGTCGACTACTACGCCCAGCTGCGCTCGGAGCGGGCGGCCGACCGGGCCGACGTCGCGATCGTCGTCTGCGACGCCACCGAGGGCGTCACCGCCGAGGACCTGAGGGTTGCCGAGCTGGCGATGCGGACCGGCTGCGCGACGGTGATCGCGCTGAACAAGTGGGACCTCGGAGGCACCGACCTCGAGGACGCCAGCGCGCGCATCGCCAAGCGCATCCGCCAGCGCCCGCCCGTGATCACCTCTTCGGCCCTGGCCGGGCGCAACCTCCCGAAGCTGCTCGCGCGAGCGGTCGAGCTCGCCGACCTCCGCGCCGGCCGGGTCCCGACCCCCGAGCTCAACCGCTTCCTCGCCGAGGTCGTCGCCAACCACCCGCCGCCGTCGAAGCGCGGCCGGCGGCTGCGGCTGTACTACGCGGCGCAGGTCGAGCGCCGCCCGCCGCGGATCGCGATCCAGGTGAACGACCGCCGGCTGATCACCCGCGACTGGGCCTACCACCTCGAGAACCGCATGCGAGAGCGCTACCAGCTCGAGGGCGTCCCCCTGATCATCGATTTCGTGCCCAGGCAGGGCAACCGTCGCCGCGGACGGCGGACGCCGGTCCCAACCGCCGGCTAGTCGAATCGGTTCGGTACAGTCGCCCCCGTGAGCCTTTCCTCCGACGAGTTCCTGTTCACCTCCGAGTCCGTGACCGAGGGTCACCCCGACAAGATCGCCGACCAGATCTCGGACGGCGTCCTTGACGCGGTGCTGAGCGACGACCCCAACGGGCGCGTTGCCTGCGAGACCCTGGTCAACACCGGCCTGGTGATCGTCTCCGGCGAGATCTCGACCGAGACCTGGGTCGACATCCCCGAGATCGCCCGCGAGACGATCCGCCGGATCGGCTACAACGACGCCGACGTCGGGTTCTCGGCCGACTCCTGCGCGGTGATCAACGCGATCGACAAGCAGTCGCCCGACATCGCCCAGGGCGTGGACCAGGCGCTCGAGGCGCGAACCGACCCCACCGACGACGACGAGCTCGACGTCGACGGAGCGGGGGACCAGGGGATGATGTTCGGCTACGCGACCCGCGAGACGCCCGAGCTGATGCCGATGCCGATCTCGCTGGCGCACAAGCTCGCTCACCGCCTCGCCGAGGTCCGCAAGGGCGCGGTCGTGCCCTACCTGCGGCCAGACGGCAAGACGCAGGTGACCGTCCGCTACGAGAACGGCCATCCGATCGAGATCGAGAAGGTCCTGATCTCGACCCAGCATCGCGACGGCGTCGACGCCGACACCCTGATCAGGCCCGACCTCTGGGAGCACGTGCTGCACCCGATCCTGCCGTCCGAGCTCTACGACGAGCGCAAGCTCAACACGACGCACAACTTCATGGTCAACCCGACCGGCCGGTTCGTCATCGGCGGTCCGGTCGGCGACGCCGGCCTCACCGGCCGCAAGATCATCGTCGACACCTACGGGGGCATGGCCCGCCACGGGGGCGGCGCCTTCTCCGGCAAGGATCCCTCGAAGGTGGACCGCTCGGCGGCCTACGCGGCACGCCACGTCGCCAAGAACGTCGTCGCCGCCGGCCTCGCCGATCGCTGCGAGGTCCAGGTCGCCTACGCGATCGGGGTTGCCCACCCGGTCTCGCTGATGGTCGAGACGTTCGGCACCGAGAAGATCTCCCGCGCCCGCATCGTCGAGCTCGTGGGCGAGCACTTCGACCTGCGCCCCGGCGCGATCCGCAGGGACCTGCGGCTGCCCCGGCCGATCTTTCAGAAGACCGCGGCCTACGGCCACTTCGGCCGCGAGGACCACGACTTCACCTGGGAGCGCACCGACCGCGCCGATGCCCTGCGCGAGGCCGCCGGCCTCGCCGGCGCCCAGGCTCCGGCCGCGGCGTAGAGCCGGCGTCCACACCTACCAGCCCGGCAGCCCGGACCGTGGCACGCCAGCCTCGAGCCGTTCCCGGACGAGAAGTAGGCGCA
>JBKJZF010000312.1:0-5058 GCA_046715315.1 Solirubrobacterales bacterium
GTAGCAGACCGGTACTAATGGGTCGAGGTCTTGACGGGTTTATTTTTACTTGCCTGCGTGCAGTTTTCAAGCCCAGCCGGGGCTTGGTCTCCACCATCTTCGGTGGTGATAGCGAGAGGGAAACACCTCTTCCCATTCCGAACAGAGCCGTTAAGCCTCTCAGCGCCGATGGTACTTGGGACGAAAGTCCCTGGGAGAGTAGGTCGCCGCCGGGTCTTGATTGATCAAAGGGCCGCCCCTCGGGGCGGCCCTTTTTTTCGTCTGGGCCCGGCTAGCAGCCGGAGCCGAAGCGGGCAATCGCGCCGCGGAAGTCCACGGCCGAGGAGACCGGATGTCCACAGGCGCCGCGGCGGGCCGTCGGGAGTGCCTCCCAGCTCGAGCGCCGGCGGGTCAACCGATGCTCGACTTGCTCACGACAGGGCCCGTCCGCGGGGAGAGGCTCGAGGCCGTAGGAGCCCAGGGTCGCCAGGTCGATCGCGAGATCGACGGCTCCGAGGAACTTCTGGCCTAGGCCTTTGCGCCGGTGGGACATTGCGAGGCAGGCTTTCAAGCTCCTCGGACAGAACATACGTTCTGCATGGCATCTTGCATCCCGTGCCTGAGAGCGGGGGATTCGGGCCTCATCCGCGCCTGCCGAAGCTGTGCGCGCGGGGCGCTACGGCCTCCATCTCCACCGCCGCCGAGCGCCCGGTCTCGCGCTCGACTGCGGGCTCGATCTGCCTGACGGCGGCGGCGGGCGCATCGGGGGTCGCCAGCGCCTCGAGCTCGCCGACGACGACGTTGATCACGCCCTCGCGGCGCTCCAGCTTCCCCTGCGCGCGCACGAGCGACGCCGTGCGCACGGCGAGCCGACAGCGCTCGTATGCGGGAGGAGGGACGACCAGGTTGATCACCCCGACCTCGTCTTCGAGCAGCATGAACACGACCCCGCGCGCGGTCGCCGGCCGCTGGCGGGCCACCACCATCCCGGCGACCTCCACCGTCGCTCCGTCCGGGGCCCTCTCCAGGTCGGTGCTCCGGGCCGATGTCGCCGCCAGCTCCGGGCGCATCACCGCCATCGGGTGCCTGCCCAGGGTGATCCCGGTCGAGGCGTAGTCGGCGACCACCGTCTCCCACTCGCCGAGCTCGGGCAGGGGCGGGGAGGCGGGGACCTCGAGGGGCAGTGAGAGCTGGCTTCGCCGGGCCCGCCCGGCCCGCGCCATGCCCGCCCGCCAGAGGTCGGCCCTGCGCCCGCCTTCGCCGGCGCTGACGCCCAGGCTCTCCAGCGCTCCCGCCCAGGCCAGCTTCTCCAGCGCTTCGGGGCCGACCCCCGAGCGCGAGCCGAGGTCGGCGAGCCCCTCGTAGGGCCCGCCGCGCTCACGCTCGCCGACCAGGGCCCGCATCTCCTCGGCGCGAGCCCCGTTGACGTACCCGATCCCGATCCGGACGCCGAGGTCGGCCTCGACCCCGCACTCGACCCCGCTTCGGTTCACGTCCGGGGCGCGCACTGCGAGCCCGCGTCGCTGCGCCTCGTGGACGAGCGCGTCGGGCGGGTAGAAGCCCATCGGCTGCTCGTTCAGCAGCGCGCAGCAAAACTCGGGCCCGTAGTGGACGCGGAGCCATGTGGATTGGTAGGCGAGCAGCCCGAAGGCCGCGGCGTGGGCCTTGGGGAAGCCGAATCCCGAGAAGCCCCGCACCTGCTCGAACACCCTCTCCGCCACCTCGAGCGAGGCACCGCGCTCGACCGCGCCCTCGACGAAGCGGTCCCGGCAGGCCATCAGCGCCTCCTCCGAGCGCTTGCGGCTCATCGCTCGGCGCAGTCCCTCGGCCTCGCCGGCGCTGAACCCCGCGAGGGCCATCGCCACCTGGATCACCTGCTCCTGGAAGACGATCGTCCCCAGCGTGTCGCGGAGGATCGGCTCCAGCGAGGGATGCGGGTACGGCACCTGGTAGCCGGGATCGTCGCGCACCAGCGCCTTGCGCTTCAGGTACGGATGCACGGCGCCGCCCTGGATCGGCCCCGGCCGCACCAGGGCCACCTGCACGGTGAGGTCGTCGAGGTCCGCGGGGAGGGTCCGCGGCAGCATCTGCATCTGCGCCCGGCTCTCGATCTGGAACACCCCGGTCGTCTCGGCGCGCTGGATCGCGCCGTAGGTGGCCGGGTCGTCCATCGGGATCCGCGAGAGGTCGATCGGCTCGCCGCGCACCCGTGCGAACTCGTCGATGCAGCGCTCCACCGCGGAGAGCATCCCCAGCCCCAGCAGGTCGATCTTGAGAAAGCCCCCGTCGGCGCAGGAGTCCTTGTCCCACTGGACGATCTGGCGCCCCGCCATCGCCGCCGGCTGCACCGGGCAGATGTCAACCAGGGGGCGAGTCGAGAGCACCATCCCGCCGGGATGCTGTGAGGCGTGGCGCGGCAGGCCCCAGGCCTCGCGGGCCAGCTTCGCCAGCGCCCGCCAGCGCCCCGAGCGCGCCCGCGCCGCTCCGATCGCCAGCTCCATGTCCTGCGCCACCGACTCGGGGCGGTCGTACATGTCGACGGTGCGCGCCACGCGCTCGATCTCGCCCGGCGGCAGCCCCAGGGCCTTGCCGAAGTCGCGCACGGCCGCTCGCGAGCGATAGCAGGCGAACGCCGCCACCAGCGCCGAGCGCTCGCCGCCGTAGCGCTCGTGGATGCGGGGGATCAGCTCGGCACGGATGTCGCGCGGGAAGTCCAGGTCGATGTCGGGCGCGTCGGTGATCTCCTCGTTGATGAAGCGCCCGAGGAAGAGCCCGTTTCGCACCGGGTCGATGTGCGAGAGGCCGGTGAGGTAGCAGACGATCGAGCTCACGCTCGAGCCCCGGCCCCGGCCGGGTGGCAGCAGCATCCGCGCCGAGTCGCGGCCGCGGATCTCGACGGCCACCTCGCGCGCCAGCTCGAGGATGTCGAAGTGCAGCCAGAAGAAGCCCGAGAGGCCCAGCCTCCGGATCAGCCCGAGCTCGTCCTCCAGGCGCCGCCCTGCCTCCGCGAGCTCGGGCGTGCCGCCGTAGCGGTGGTCGAGCCTCGCCCGGCAGATCTCGGCCAGCGCCCCGTCGGCGTCGGGGTCCTCAGAGCCCGGGTAGCGGTAGCCGAGATCCCGGGTCAGGTCGAAGCGGAGGCGCTCTGCCAGTCGGCGCGTCTCGGCGACCGCCTCGGGATGGTCGCGAAAGCGCGCCGCCGCCTCGGCAGGCGGGAGCAGGTGCGCGGTCCAGTTGCCCCGCCGCAGCGGCTCGGTCTCCTCCAGCGAGCCCCGTTGGCGCACCGCCACCAGCGCGTCCTGCAGCGCCGCTCTCCCGCGCTCGTGCATGTGGACGTTGCCGGTGGCCACGCAGGGGACGCCCAGCCGCTCGGCGAGCTGGGAGAGCCAGCGGTTGCGGGCCCGGTCGCGGCGCCACAGCGGGCGCTGCAGCTCGACCCGGAACCTCTCGCGCCCGAAAGCCGCCTCCAGTCGCCGCCCAAGCAGCTCGGCTGAGCGTGCCACCGAGCCGGCGGGTCGCCCGCCCGCGCGGTTGAAGATGCCCGCGAGGGCTCCCTCGCGGGCGCAGCCGGAGAGGCAGACGAGCCCCTCGGCGCGGCGCTCCAGCTCCTCCAGCTCGAGCGCGGGGGGGAGGGGGTCCCGATCGGGGCGCGGGCGCGTGCCCCGGTGCGCCGCGGTCACGATCCGGCTCAGGTTTCGCCAGCCCGTGGCGTCCTCGGCGAGGAGTGTCAGGTGCGAGCGCCCCGACGGGCTGGAGGCCTCGTACACGGTCAGCTCGGCGCCGACGATCGGGCGCACTCCCTGCGTCCTGCACGCCTGGGCGAACTCCATCGCGCCCCAGACGCCGTCGTGGTCGGTCACCGCCAGCGCGTCGCACCCCATGTTCGCCGCCGCCAGCGCCAGCTCGTCCGGCAGCGAGGCCCCGTCGCCGAAGGAGAAGGCGGAGTGGCAATGGAGTTCGACATAACCGCTCCGATCGCGTGCTTCGCTTCGCGTCCGCCGCGCTCGGGTCTGCTGAGGGTTAGGCACGTTGCTCGAACCAGCTGCCGCCGGGGGAGGGCTCGCAGAAGACGACAACGCAGCGACCGTCGGCGAGCGCGAGCTCGAAGTAGCGGCGGCGCAGCGGCTTCGGCGTCCACCAGCGATCCTCGACCAGCCAGTCCTCCCGGATCGCCTCCACCGCCACCGCCCCGACCGCGACCGGCAGCCCCTCACCATCCGCCTCGACAGCGACAGGCTTAGGGAAATAGACCAAGCGCTTACCCATGATCAAGCCACCAACTGTGGACCTGCCGGGTAAGGCCCGCGCCCGAACCCGGCCAGACCGGACGCGAAGCGGAGGATCTGGCCGGAGTTATTCCGGCGGAGTTATTCATAGGGGGTTAACAGCACCCGCCGTTCGGGCACGCGCGAGTCGGGCTCGACCTCGAGCACCCGCAGCACGGCGTCGCGCCCGCCGGCGGCGCGAGCCTGGCGCACCGCCTCGGCGATCCGCTCGCGGCGGCGGTCGGAGGGCGAGCGGGTGAGCCCGCCCTGGTCGTACGCGGGGGCCCCCAGCTCGAGCGCTCGCAGCGCCAGCGAGGTGGCGGGCCCGGGCAGCTCGCCGAGCTTCGGGGCGAGCGTCAGCAGCAACCGCTCGCGCTCGGCGCTGGCCTCGCGCAGGTTCACGTTGGTGCCCCAGCCTCCGCCGCCCGCCAGCCCGGCGCCCAGGCGCAGCCGGCGGATGGTTCGCCCGGTCCGGGCCGGGTGGGCCAGCAGGCGGTCGATGAGCAGGGCCAGGGCCTGTTCGAGCTGGGCCCCCGAGCAGCCCTCCGGCAGGCCCAGGCGCTCCGCCAGGGGCTCACGGCGCTCGCGGGGGCGCAGCGGCGCCTCCGAGCCCCGCGCCATGCGCTGCGCTTGCAGCCCGGGCTCGCCGAAGCGGTCGGCCACCGCGTCCTCCGGCAGCGAGGCGAGCTGGCCGAGCGTGCTCACGCCGAGCCGCTCCAGGGTGTCGGGGAGGCTCGCGCGCTCCCAATCGCCCGGCAGGCGCTCGCGAAGGACCCCCACCGGCTGGGTCGCGAGGAACGCCCGCGCGGCCCCCGAC
>JBKJZF010000313.1:0-5626 GCA_046715315.1 Solirubrobacterales bacterium
CCGGAGGGCCCCTCAACGGTCAGCCAGTGCAGGGCGAGGCCGGGGAACTCCTCGGTGAGGTCGGGAGCCAGCCAGCCCTGCTCGGGGATCGCGTCGCCCTCGGCGGGAAAACCCGCGGGCGTCGCGGCCTGGTCGCTCACCGCTCCTGGCTCTCGCGCGCGTTTGATGCCCGGATCAGCGCCTCGACCCGCTGCTCGAGCTCGGTTGGGCTGAGCTCGCCGATCCCGGCGTCATGAAGGATCCCGCCGGGGAATGCGTAGGCGAAGGTCGGGCAGACTCCGACCCGGTAGAGGGTCGAGAGGGCCCCGTCGCGGTCGTAGCCGACCGGGATCGTCCAGCCCCGCTCGCGAATCAGCTCGCGGACCTCGTCGCGGTCGTCGCGGATATCGATTGAGAGGAAGTTGACCCGGCCACGGTAGCGGGCGGCGACAGCGTCGACGACGTCCTGCTGATTCTCGCAGTCGGTGCCGCGAGCGAACCAGAACGAGATCACCAGCGGCAGGCCGAAGTAGTCGCAGACCCGGATCACCTCGGCGCCCTCGACCCGGCAGGCGGGTGTCCGTCGCTTGTCGGCGGGGCAGGGCAGCTCAGCGGTCTCGCAGTCGTCCTGGAAGAGGTTGGCGTCGGCGTCGATGTCGCTGATCGCGGCCGGCACCGCGAACTCCGGCAGCGGCAGGTCGGATTCCTCGGATTCAATCCCGAGCGAGCCCGAGTCGCGGTCGGTGGCGGCGCTGACGAAGGCGACGACGACCAGGGCAAGGAAGATCAGGCCGACGATGATCGAGTAGCGGCTGCCGGGGTCGGCGGCCGGCCCGAGCGTGCGCTTGCCCTCGAGCTCGCTCGGGCTCTCGTCCCGGTCGCGCGGCTCGGGGGGCTCGGCGCTCACTTCTGCGCCGGCAGCGGCCTGCGGCGTGAGAGCCGGGGAAGCTCGAAGCCGGCCTCCGCCCAGACCAGTGCCGCCGGCAGGACCAGCATCACCCCGGCGAGGGCGACGGTCAGGTCGAAGACGGTCACCAGCCCGAAGTCGCGCAGCATCCGCACGTCGCTGACGACGAGGACGGCGAATCCAGCGATCGCCGTCGCCCCCGAGGCGGCCACGGCCGAGCCGGTGCGCGCGTAGGTGCGGCGCAGCGCCTCCCCCACCGAGCGTCCCTCGTCGCGCTCGGAGTGGTATCGCGCCGCGAGGATCACGCTGAACTCGGTGGCGATCGCGATCACCAGGGCGCCGAGCGTCGCCGACATCGGGTTGAGCGGGACGTCGGCGGCCTCGAGCACCAGCGCCGACCACCCGGTGGCGAGCACGATCGGGACCAGCGGCACCAGGGCTCTTGCGATCGACCGATAGACGGCGAGCAGGACCAGCGCCAGGGCCAGCAACGCTGCTCCGGTGAGCAGGTAGCGGTTGCTCTCCAGGGCGGCGTTGGCGTCGGCGGCCAGCACCGGCAGGCCGACCACCTCGGCCTCGACGCCGGCGGGCGGATCGGACTCGGTGCCCGGCGGGTCGAGCTGGGAGCGGATGTCGTCGATCAGCGCCTTCTGCTGGTCGAACGGCATCACCCGGATGCCGAAGGCGATCAGCGCGGTGCCCGAGTTCGACCCCTCGTCGCGATCGATCACCGCCTGCGAGAAGTAGTCGGGGAGGACGTCGAGGATCTGCTCGATCTGCCGGCGCGAGGGCGCCTCCTCCCCGCCGAACAGGGTCGAGAGGGTGGTCCCGGGGCAGAGCTCCACCTGCTCGCCGCGACAGCTCGTCAGCTCGCTCGAATAGCCGTGCCGGTCCAGGATCCGGTCCTGGAACTCGCTCATCCACGCGATCACGGCGGGGTCGGTGAGGTCGTCGGCGTTGACGGTCACGTAGACGTCGCCGGACTGCCCCGTCACCCGCTCGAGCTCGTCGACGTCCTGGAGCTCGGGCAGATCGGCCGGCAGCAGCTGGCGGATGTCGGAGATCAGCTCGGTCTTGGCCCCCGCGATCCACCCCGCCGCCGCCAGCACCAGCGCCGCCGCCAGCACCCGCCCGGGCATCGCAATCGACGCCGCCAAAGCACTCCGCCCCCATCCCGCCACCGTCAAGCGGGCTGCCGCCAGCCTCCCGCCGGAACTAGCGGCAACGCCGCGGAAACGGCCGACAAAGGAGCCCACCCCGCCGGCGCCCAAACCCGACCGGACCGGACGCGAAGCGGAGGATCCGGTCGGAGGTATTCCGGTCTTGCCCCGCCGCGTTAGCGACAACACCGCCAACCCCGCCGTGAGCGCGAAGACGAAGGCGATCGCGATCCCGGCCACCAACAGCAGGCCGAAGGAGCGGATCATCGGGATCGGCGAGAGCAACAGCACCGCGAATCCGGCGGCGGTCGCGAGCAGCGCCGTCGCGATCACCGGCCCTCCCCTGGCCGCCGCCTCGACCGCGGCGCGAGGCGGCGAGGATCCCTCGGCCACGGCCTCGGCGAACCGCGCCTGGAATTGGATCGCGTAGTCCACCGCCAGGCCCGTGAGCACGGGGAGCACGGCGATCGAGGCCATCGTCAGCGAGCCGCCGAGCAGCGCCAGCAGGCCGAAGGTGACGGCGGCGGCGCCGAGCGCCAGCGCCAGTGGCAGCAGCCGAAGCGGCGGGCCGAAGACGAGCGCGAGGGTGATCGCCATCACCGCCAGCGCGACCGCGAGCAGGATGAAGATCTCGCTCGAGAGCTTCTGCGCGAGCCCGTCGAAAATCACCGGCACACCGCTGACCACGTAGGAGCCATCGCGCAGGGCGAACGCCGGGTCGGCGACCGCGTCGCGGAAGAGGCCGATCGCGCGCTCGCGCCCGGCGGCGTCGAGGCCGGGGTCGAGGCGGACCGTGATCATCGCCGAGTCGGGGCTCGGGAAGAGGAAGCTGAAACGGGCCTTCGGGGTCCCACCGCCGACTCGCGAGTCGAAGACGACGGTGCTGACGTAGCTGGGGTCGTTGATGTTGGGCACGCCGGAGAGGCCGTAGTGGGTCGCCGCCTGAAGCAACTGCTGCTGGAACTGGGTCATCACCTCCTGGAAGGCGGCGTTGGCGGCCGCCGCCTGCTGGCCCTTGGGGAGGCCGAGCTTGCGGGCCCGAAGCGCCGCCGCCCGGGCCGCGGCGGTCGCCCGCTGCTGGGCGGCCGAGGACTGGTCCTTGAGCGCGTCCCCGGCCGCGATCGCGGTCTGGTTGAGGAAGGTCGCGGGCCCGTAGAGGTTGAAAGCGGGCTTTTCCTCGGCGAGCCGCTCGCACGCCGCCGGCGCCGGCTGGTTGTCGCCGAACACCTGGCCGCCGGGCGCGCTGCCGGCGAGGCAGCTCTCCAGGCCGAGGATCTTGCCCAGGTTCTCGGTCAGGACGAGGTTGCGCAGGTCGCCCTCGATCAGGATCCGCACCGGCTCGTCGCCGAAGCGCTCGTAGAAGTCCTCGGTGGCGGTGAACGCGTCCGAGCTCGAATCCACCAGCGAGTCGGGGTCGCGGTCGGCCTCCAGGCTGAGCGCCCCCACCGCCGCCACCAGCGTCACCAGCACGGCGATCGCCATCACCGGCGCCGGGCGCTCGACGCACCAAGCGGCTAAACGAGTGAGGAAGTCCCGCATCGGAGCCCAGGCCGAGGGCCCGGGTCAGTCCATCGCGAGGGGGCCCTTGGTCTCCGCGTTGAGGAACTGGGAGACGAACGCGTTCTCGGACTCGAAGAGCTCGTCGGAGGGGCCGGACTCGACGATCTTGCCCTTCCACAGCACCGCGATGAAGTCGGCGATGCGTCGCGCGGTCCCGAGGTCGTGGCTGATCACCATGTAGCAGCCGCCGTTCTCGTCGTGGATCTCGCGGATCAGCTCGCACAAGAGCGCGGTGCGCACCGGATCGAGACCGGAGTCGGGCTCATCGAACATGACGATCGCCGGGTCGAGCACCAAGGCGCGGGCAAAGCCCGCGCGCTTGCGCATCCCGCCCGAGAGCTCGTTCGGCATCTTCGTCATCGCCTCCGCGAGACCGACCTCGAGCAGGCGGCGGTTGACGATCTCGCCGATCTCCTCCTCGCCCTTGTCGGTGTGCTGGCGCAGCGGGAAGGCGGTGTTGTCGTAGATGTCCATCGAGCCGAACAGGGCGCCGTCCTGGAACAGGAGTCCGAACTTCTTGCGCATCTCGAAGAGCTCGTCGTCGGTCATGTTGGGGATCGACTCGCCGTGGACGAGCAGGTCACCCGAGTCGGGGTAAAGCAGGCCGACGATGTGCTTGATCAGCACGCTCTTGCCGGTCCCCGACGGGCCCAGCACCATCGAGACCTGGTCGTCGGGAATGCCGAGGCTCAGCCCATTCAGGATCCGCATGCGGCCGAACTGCTTGACGACGTCGATGATCTCGATCGCGTCCTCACCACCGTGGTCACGCTTCTCACCGGTGTGCCACTTGTAGGGGTTGGCCTCCCCCGAGGGCACGCCGGGAAGGACGTAGTCCTGGTGCAGCTGGCCGAGCTCGGGAGCGGGCTCCACGTAGTCCTCGTCGGAGGGGTCGTCGTAGGCGCGGTCGTCGGTCGGCTCCTCGAACGCGGGCTCGACACTGTGGTCCTCGATCTGCTCGTTGGGTTCGGTTCGTTTCTCAGACACTGAAGTTGCCTCTCCTTCGCGACGCCCCCACCGGGGTCGAGTCAGCCACCTATCGGCGCCCTCGGGTTGGCGCCCCAGAAGATCAGCGTGCCCATCATCCCGATGATGTGGACGAGCACGATGTTCAAGACCATCGACTTGGCGGTGGCGGTGCCCACTCCGACCGGCCCGCCGGCGGCGTTGTAGCCGTAATAGCAGCCGACCAAGACGATGGCGGTTGCCATCGCCATCCCCTTTATCAAGCTGAATATGACGTCGGGTGGGTTCTGGAACATCCAGAAGACCAGGAAGTAGCCGCCCGATGAGACCTCGCCGACCTGCTCGACCACGGCGAGGTAGGAGGCGAAGTAGCCGACGCCGATGCCGGCCAGGTAGATGAACGGGAGCGTCAGCCAGGCGCCCAGCAGGCGGGTCGCGCAGAGGTAGATCATCGGTTGCACGCCCATCACCTCGAGCGCGTCGATCTCGTCGGAGATCCGCATCGAGCCGAGCTCGGCGACGATTCCGGTTCCGACCTTGGCGGCCATCATGTAGCCGAAGGCGTAGGGGATGACCTCGCGCAGGTCACACCAGGCGGCGAACACGCCGGCGTTCGAGGGAGCGCCGACCGAGCGCGAGAAGTAGGCGCCCTCGATGCCGCACTGGAGGCCGAGGATGAAGGTCAGGCCCCAGATCACCACCGCCGAGCCCAAGATCAAGATCCCGGCCTGGCGCAGCGACTCGCCGAAGAAGTGAAAGACCCGCCCGGAGTAGACGAGCCCCATGACCCGCCCCGAAAAGCGGGCGATGTCGCCGAGGCTGCCAAGCCAGTCTCTGGGTACGGCCAGCCAGCCCATTGCTACTTGATCACCGAGATCTCAGGATGGGTCGCCAAAAGCGTCTGGGTGAACACGTAGTTGAACGAAAAGACGCCGAGGAAGGCGATGACGACGCCGACGTTGACCGCTCGGCCCACCCCTTCGGCACCACCGGACGCATTCATCCCGTAGTAGCAGCAGACGATCGCGATGCTCGCGCCGAACATCGTGCATTT